>CAZWMF010000231.1:0-6566 GCA_964634535.1 uncultured Opitutaceae bacterium
CCAGCCGTCCGGTGAGTCCGTGGCGGGCGATCAGCCCCTCCAGGATCGGCAGCAGTCGATAGCCCAGCCGCTGATGGCAGGCCGAGCCCATGCACACATAGAGCGCCGGCGCCTCGTTCATCGCCGGGCATGCTAGCCGATCGCGGGCCGCAACAAAACTCCA
Organism: uncultured Opitutaceae bacterium; assembly: GCA_964634535.1. GTDB lineage: Bacteria > Verrucomicrobiota > Verrucomicrobiia > Opitutales > Opitutaceae > Palsa-1447. Next base: position 164 of record CAZWMF010000231.1, read on the forward strand.
AACCGATCCGGCGGCGAGTTTCCTTTGACGGACGGCGCCGGTTGGGGCACGGTGCGGCCCCCAAGCAAGGACCGCCGGCCGATCTTCTCCGCCGGTGGGCCGCCCCATCCCATGAAACACCTTCCCTTCGGTTTTCTCGCTGCGGCCGGACTGTTCGGTCTGTTCGCGGTCGCCCCGCGCGCCGGCGCGGCCCTGGCCGCAATTGAACTCGACACCGGTTGGACCGTGCAGGACGCCGGCCGGGTCGCGGTGCCGGGGGCGGTTCTTTCGCAGACCACGTATGTCCCGGTGGGTTGGTTCGCCGCCACCGTGCCGGGGACGATTCTGACCTCGCTCGTGAACGATGGGGTCTATCCGGAGCCCTTGTACGGCGAGAACAACCGCCCGGACCGGATTCCCGACAGCCTCTGCCGCGCCTCCTATTGGTACCGGACGGAGGTCGCGGTGCCGGCGGCATTCGCCCATCGGCGGATCTGGCTGAATTTCGAGGGCATCAATTACCAGGCGGAGGTCTGGGTCAACGGCCGGGCGGTCGGCGAAATCCGCGGCGCCTTCGCGCGCGGCAATTTCGACATCACGGCGCGCGTGGTCCCCGGGCAATCGGCCGTGGTCGCGGTGCACGTCTATCCCCAGCCGAACCCGGGCTACACGCACGAGAAGACGGTCTACGCCGGCACCGGCAATAACGGCGGCAACAGCGCCCTGGACGGGCCGACCTTTTTGTGCGCCATCGGCTGGGACTGGATTCCCGGCATCCGCGACCGCGACACCGGCATCTGGCGCCCGGTGAGCCTGACGGCGTCGGGTCCGGTGGTGATCGACGATCCCTATGTGGCCTCCACCCTGCCGCTGCCGCGCACCGACTCGGCCGATCTGAGCCTGGAGGCGACGGTGCGCAACGCGACGGACCAGCCGGAGTCGGGCGAACTGGTCGGCGAGGTGGCCGGCGGGGTTTTCCGCGTGCCGGTCGAATTGGGGCCCCGCGCCGCGCGGGTGGTCAAGGTGACGGCCGCTACCGTCCCGGCGCTCCATCTCGTCCACCCGCGGCTGTGGTGGCCCAACGGTTATGGCGCGCCCGATCTGACGACGCTGCAGCTGCGCTTCGAATCCGCCGCGGGGGTATCGGACGCGCGGACCGTGACCTTCGGCATTCGGCAGATCGGCTACCATGTTCCGGGTAGCGACAACCTCACCCTGTCGGTCAATGGCGTGCCCATCATGGCCAAGGGCGGCGACTGGGGCATGGACGACGCCCTGAAGCGCCTGCCCCGGGCCAGGCTCGCGGCGGAGATCCGCATGCATCAGCTGGCGAACTACACCATCATCCGCAATTGGGTCGGCCAAAGCACGAGCGAGGACTTTTACGACCTGTGCGATCGCGCGGGTCTTTTGCTCTGGGACGAATTCTTTCAGCCGAACCCGTTCGACGGACCCGACCCGATCGACACCGACCTCTACCTGGCGAACGTGCGGGAGAAGATCCGGCGATTCCGCCAGCACCCGTCGATCGCGGTATGGTGCGGGCGCAACGAGGGCTTTCCGCCGCCGGCGATCGATCGCGGCATCCAGCAAGCGATGGACGCGCTCGACCCGACGCGCCTCTACCAGCCCAGCTCCACCTCGGGCCGGGGCGTGCATTCCGGCGGGCCCTATTATTACCGGGCCCCGCGGGCTTATTACGTGTTCGACGAGCCGTTCAAGACGGAGATCGGCAGCGTCTCGATACCCACGCTCGAGGCCATCCACGCCATGATGCCGCCGGCCGACTGGGAGAGCGTCAACGACGATTGGGCAGAACACGATCTCTGCCGCGGCGCCCAGCAGGGCATGCGCTACCCGGGGGTTTTGGCGGCCCGGTTCGGGCCGCTCCTCAACCTGCCCGACTTCGTCCGCAAGGCCCAGCTGGCCAATTTCGAGGCGTTTCGCGCGATGTATGAGGGCCGCAACGCCAAGCTATTCCATCCCTGCACGGGCGTGATCACCTGGATGAGCCACCCGGCCCAGCCCAGTCTGGTCTGGCAGCTCTACAGCTACGATCTCGAACCCAATGCCTCGCTTTTCGCGACGCGCCTGGCCTGTGAACCGGTGCATATCCAGATGAACGAGGATTCGGCCGGGCACCTGATGGTGATCAATAACCGGCCCACCGAGCTCGCCGGGGCGCGGGCCCGCGTGACGCTCGTCAATCTCGACGGCCGGATCATCGCCCAGAGCGAGCGGCCGGTCCGGGCCGCGCCCAGCCTGGCCACTGACCTGGGCCCGATCGACTGGCCGGATGGCCTCAGTCCGGTCCATTTTGTCGTCCTCCGGCTGGACGACGCCGCCGGCCGGACGATTTCGGAGAATTTCTACTGGCGGTCCCAGCCGGAGCATCCGGACGACTTCCGCGATTTGAATCGGCTGGCGCCCGTCACGCTGACGGCGGCCATCGTCCGGCGCGAGGTGCCCGGCCGCTGCCGCCTAGAGGTGACGCTGCGCAATCCCGGCCCGGGCGTCGCGCTGATGGCCCATATCCAATTGCGCGGCCAGCGCTCCGGCCAGCGCGTCCTGCCGGTTTTCTACGACGCCAATTACGTCTCGCTGCTCGCCGGCGAGTCCCGGACGATCGCCCTCGACGCCGCGCTCGCCGATTTGCATGGCGAGGCGCCCGCCGTCGTGCTCGATGGCTGGAATACCACGGTCCGGGCCGAGGTCTTCCCCGAGGCGGGCGGCGCCGGCATCGGGCCCAACGCCGAAGCCCGCGTGGATCCGGCCGCGCCGGCGACCTTCACCTACCAGCACGTGCCGGCCTCGGCCGACGGCGAAGAGTAGCGCGCGGCCACCCCGGTGGCGGCGCTTGAGAATGGCCGGACGCCGGTCCTCAACCGGCCGCCACCGGCGCCGGCGGCCGCTCGGCCAATTCCGTGATCGCCGGCTGCAATTCGTCGAGCGCCAGTTCGAGTGCGGCGTGCGCGGCCACGGTCGCGCTCCAATCGCCGGCCTTGGCCGTCTCCTCCAAGGTGCGCGCCGCGGTGATCGCGCGCAGCGGCGAAAAGATGCCGAGGGGACCGAGCAAGGTGTGCGCGGCGAAGGCGACCGCCTCGAGATTGCGCTCCTGCAGGGCGCGCTGGGCCCGGGCGCGGAGGAGGGGCAGGCTGCGGCAAAACGACTGGGCCAGTTTCGCCAGAAACTCCGGACTGCCGACTCGTTCCAGGGCCGACTCGTAGCTGTACGGCGAGGCCGGTGCCACCGGCGCCCGCCGGCACCATTGGGCGATCGCCCGCTCGAGATCGGCGTAGACGATCGGTTTGCTGAGGTAGTCGTCCATGCCCGCCGCGACGCAGCGCTCGCGGTCGCCGTTCATGGCGTTGGCCGTCAGCGCAATGATCGGCACGCGCTCCCCGTCGGTCTGGCGCTGGCGAATCTGGGCGGTGGCCTCAAATCCGTCCATTTCCGGCATGTGACAGTCCATGAAGATCGCGTCAAAGCGCTCCTGGCCGGATTGTTGGACCGCTTCGCGGCCGTTTTGGGCGACGACCACCGTGCAGCCGATTTTTTCGAGCAGTTCGGTGGCGAGCATCTGGTTGGTCGGATGGTCCTCCACCAGTAGAATATGCACGCGCCGGCCGGCGGCGGGCGCCGCCGTCAGCGGGACCGGTGCCGGGGGGGCGGCCTCGGCGTGGCACAGGCGCAGACGCATGGTCACCCAAAAGCGCGAACCGCGCCCCAATTCGCTCGTGAGGCCCACGGTGCCGCCCATCAGCGCCGCCAGGCGTTTGCAGATCGCCAGGCCGAGGCCGGTGCCGCCGTACTTGCGCGCGGTCGACGAATCGGCCTGGGTGAACCGTTCGAACAGGGCGGCGTGCTTGTCCGCGGGGATGCCGATGCCGGTGTCCTCGACGACCAATTGGACGAGGGCGTCGAGCGGCCCGACTTCGGTGCAGGCCACGTTCACGGCGACGTGGCCGGCCTCGGTGAACTTGATCGCGTTGCCGACCAGATTGAGCAGGATCTGGCGAATCCGGCCGGGATCGCCGATGAAGCGGCGGGGCGCGCGCTCATCGTAGCGCAAGTCGAATTGCAGGCGCTTTTCCCGCGCGCGCACGCCGAGCAGCGAGGATACCTGCTCGAGCACCGCCAGGAGGTCGAACGGGATCGCCTCGATCGTGAGCATGCCGGCCTCGATCTTCGAGTAGTCGAGAATGTCGTTGATGATGGCGAGCAAGGCCTGGCCGGAGGCGCGCAGGACGTCGGTGTATTTGCGCTGGGTCGGGGTGAGCTCGGTCTCGAGCAGCAGGCCGGTCATTCCGATCACCCCGTTCATCGGGGTGCGGATCTCGTGACTCATCGAGGCGAGGAAATCGCTCTTGGCCCGGTTGGCGGCCTCGGCCGCCTCCTTGGCCTGCAGGAGTCCGCGCTCGTACTGGACGCGTTCGGCGATGTCGTGCCAGACGACCAGCAGCGAGGGCTTGGCGTTGACGGTGACGGGCGTCAGGGTGACCTCGACCGGGAACTCCGTGCCGTCAAAACGCCGATGGGTCCATTCGAAGCGGTGGAAGCCGTGTGCGCGCGCCAGGGCGTCCATCTCGCGGGCCTTGTCGGCCGAGGCGCGGCCGTCGGGCTGGAATTCCGGGGCCAGCCGCGCCGGATGGACGCCCAGCACCTCGCTCTTGTCCCGGCAGCGCAGCATTTCCAGGGTCGCCCGGTTGCAGTCGACGATGCCGTTTTCGTCGAAGAGCAGGTGGGCGTCGGACGAGTGCTCGAACAGCACGCGGAAGCGTTCGTCGGCCAGCCGGCGCTCGGTGATGTCGTTGAGCGTGCCCGCGGTGCCGGTGGGCGTGCCGGCGGCGTCGAGGATGAGACGCGCATAGACCTCGATCCAGCGAAAGCCGCCGGATTTGGTCAGGTAGCGGATCTCATGCCGGCAGTCGGCCTTATGGCGTTCGATCAGCGGTTGGAACCGGGCCGCGTTGATCGCGCGGTCGTCCGGGTGCACGTAATTGAGGAAGGGTTGCCCGAGGCTTTCCCCCACGCTGAATCCCGTGATTTCCTCCCAGGCCGGGTTGAGAAATGTCCAGTGGCCGGCGCCGTCCGTGCGGAAGATGACTTCCTTCAGGCCGTCCACCACCGTGCGGTAGTCGCTTTCCCGCCACAGGGGCTCGGGCTCGTCCCCTCCGGGCGCGGACGCGGCGGCAGGCGCGCCGGGGGTCGGCCCGCCTGCGGAGAGCAATTCCTTCGGGGAATCCCGCTCGCTGCCGGTCGGCATAAATGGGTATCCGGGGTTGGGTTGAACGGGAACGGAATTGCGGCTAAATCCGCCATCCGAACCTAGTTAGGAAGATCGGTCGCCGGGGCCGCGACTTGAGGCCCCCGGGCGCGGCCGAGCTTAACCCCCGCTGGATTAAGCCGATATTATGCATATAAATCCAGCCATGTCTTCAGTTCCTGCCAGCGGACCACCGGCACGGACCGGGCCCTCGCCGGCACGGCGAATTCTTCTCGTCGAAGACGACGACGTCATGCGGGAATTCGCGGGCGGCGTATTGCGGGCCGCCGGCTTCGGCGTCCTGGAAGCATCGAACGGCGACGAAGCGATCGCCGTCGCCCGCGAGCACATCCCGCACCTGGTCATCAGCGACGTGATCATGGAGCACGGCGACGGTTACGCCGCCCTGGAGGCGCTCCGGCGCACCCCGGCCACCGCGCACGTGCCGATCGTGCTGATGACGGCCAACGCCGACCTCAAGGGGATGCGCCACGGCATGAGCCTGGGGGCCGACGATTATCTGCCCAAGCCGTTCTCGGCGGCGGGCCTGCTGGCCTGCGTGGATACCCAATTTCGCAAGCAGGACCTATTGCGGAGCCGGGCCGACAAGGAACTCGAGACGCTGCGCTCGAATCTCCACTCGGCCCTCCCCCATGAATTCAACACGCCCTTGAACGGGATCATCGGCGCGGCGCAACTCTTGCGCGACGACTGCGCCCAGGCGACGCCGGAGACCATCGCGGAACTGGCCGACTGCATCCTGGAATCGGGCAACCGGCTCTACCGGGTGGCCCGCAATTACCTGATCTACGCCGAGGCGGAGTTGTGCGATTCGGACCCGGCCAAGCGGGCCATGCTCGCGCGCGCCTCGACGAAGGATTTGGGCGAGCATGTGGCCGCCTTGGCGCGGGATTTGGCGGTGGAATATCAGCGGACGGCGGACCTGCGGCTCGCCTTCGCTCCGCAGGTCGCGGCCGCCATCGCCGAAGGCCATTGGCGCAAGATCGTGGAGGAACTGGTGCAAAATGCCTTTAAATTCTCCCCGGCGGGCACGCCGGTGCAGGTGGCGCTGGCCGAAGGCGACGGCCGGATCCGGCTGACGGTGCGCGACGAGGGCCGCGGCATGTCGCCCGCCCAAATCGCCCGAATCGGCGCCTA
>CAZWMF010000232.1:0-2706 GCA_964634535.1 uncultured Opitutaceae bacterium
CCGCAGCGAACGGCCATCGGGGCCGAACGCCAGGGGCGAAACCAACGGCACCACCTGCTGGCTGATCAATTCGACGATGAAGTCCTTGTCGATGCGCTCGACTTTGCCGGTGAACTGCTGGTCCACGCCCTTGATGATGCCGACCGGCACCGCCCGGACCGCATTGGTGATCACCGCTTTGAGGGAATTCTGGGTGAGCCCCTCCATCACGAGGTGGGAGATGCGCGAGGACGCGCGCACCGCCAGGTCCAGGGTGGCCGCGTCGGTGACGCCGGTGCCATCGGCGTTCGTGATCGCGACGCCGCGCAGTTCGGCGAGCTCGCGCAGCTGCTGACTGATGCCGTGCACGAGCACCAGCTTGATGCCCAGGCTGCGCAGGACGGCGACGTCGACCAGCAGGTTGTTGAAATTCTCGTCGGCGACAATCGAGCCGTCGATCGCCATCACGAAAATTTGGCCCTGAAACCGGGGCACGTACTTCAAAATGCCCCGCAGATCCGTCGGCTTGATCGTGGCGATGGCCGGTGGGGTGGAGGGCGGGTTGCTGGGTCCGTTGCCGGTGCTCATCTCGTGGGACGTGCAGTTCTCCACGAAGCCGACGGGCGCGTCAATGAACTTGCAGCGTCCAGCTCCGGTCGGCGGTTCGGCCGGCCAGGATGACCCGGTAGCGGCCGTTCTCCAGGGCGCCCGCCGGAATCGTCACGAGCACCTGCGTGCGGGTCTCGCGCACCGCGAGGTCGCCCGTGAGGCGGGCGAAGCCCACGACGATGAAGAGATCGGCGCCCTTTTGGTAGAGATGCGCGCTGTCCAGCTGGCCGTGGGTGTCGGGCAGGACGCAGTCGAAACGGATTGGATAGCTCTGCGCCCCGTCGAGGGAGCCGGCCGCGGCAACGGCGTCGATCGATTCGGGCAGGGCCGGCGTCGCGATGAAGCCGGCCGCCAGATCGGCGGGCAGCCCCCCGGGCGCCGAGGCGGCGGGTGTCGCCACGAGCCAACCGTTGGCCGGTTGGCTCAGCCCGAGGCTGACCCGCCGATAGCCGGCCCGGGCGAGGTGGGCCCGCTCGCGGGCGTCCTCATACGGCTGAAACGACGCGACCTTGCGGAAGCGCAGGTTCACGTAAGTGTAGCCAGCCACGAACACCACGATGGCGAGCACGATCCACTTCATGGGCCAGGGTCGGCGGGTCATGATCCAAAGAAGGCTGGGTTCTCCGCTGTCCGCTTGCAAGCGGCCAACAAAACCCGCAGTCTGACCCCTTATGCAGTTCTGGTCGCGCTATTTCATTCCGACCCTCAAGGAGAGTCCGGCCGACGCCGAAATCGCCTCGCACCGCCTCCTGGTGCGGGCCGGCTTGGTGCGCAAGACGGGCGGGGGCATCTACACCTACCTGCCCCTGGGCTGGCGCGTCCTGCGCAAGCTCGAGCAGGTCTGCCGCGAGGAAATGGAACGGGCCGGCGCCATCGAACTGCAGATGCCCCACCTGCATCCGGCGGAATTCTGGGAGCGCGGGCCGCGTTGGGCGGCCGCGCGCGAGATCATGTTTCGGGCCGACCACGCCGGCGCCGGCCGGCGCGCGCCGGCCGAGCCGGAATTCGTCTTCGGGCCCACCCACGAGGAGGTCATCACCCCGCTGATCCAGGCCGAAATCACGAGCTACCGCGACCTGCCCAAGAATTTCTTCCAGATCGGCACCAAGTTCCGCAACGAGATCCGGCCGCGCTTCGGCCTGATGCGCGCCCGGGAGTTCGTGATGAAGGACGCCTATTCCTTCGACGTCGACGAGGCGGGCGCGGTGCGCAGCTACCAGGCGATGAAGGCCGCCTACGAGGCCTTCTTCGCCCGCGCCGGTCTATCCGCGGTGTCGGTCGAAGCCGACACCGGCGTCATGGGCGGGAAGTACTCGCACGAATTCATGGTGCCGGCCGACGTGGGCGACGACGATGTGGTCTACGGACCGGGCAGCGGCTACGCCGCGAATCGCGAAAAGGCGACCAGCGCGATCGTGCCGGCCGACCTCGCGGCCGCGCCGCCGGACGGCCCGATCGAGGAATTCCCGACTCCGGGGGTGACCACGATCGCCGGATTGGAAGCGGCCCCCTACGCGGTGCCGGCGGACCGTCAGTTCAAGACGCTGGTCTATATCGGCGATGGCCGGCCCTTTGTCGTCATCGTGCGCGGCTCGGACGAACTGGAGGAGGCCAAGCTGGGCTCGCTCGGCTTCACGGTCTGGCGCCCGGCGACGCCCGAGGAAATCGTTCCGGCCCTGGGGGCCCACCCGGGCAGCCTGGGCGCGGTGCGCGGCACGTTCCGCGACCGCTCGGCCCTGCACGGGGTTTTCGCCGATCACGCCATCCGCCTGATCGGCAACGGCACGACCGGCGCCAATCGCGACGGCGTCCATTTGCGCCACGTCAACGTGGCGCGCGACCTCGATATCACCCGCTTCGGGGATTTCCGCCGCGTTCGCGCCGGCGAACCCGATCCGACCTCCGGCGAACCGCTCAAGATCGGACGCGCCATCGAAGTGGGCCATATTTTCATCCTTGGCACCAAGTACTCGGAGCGCTTTGGGGCCGCCTACACCGACGACAAAAAGGAAAACCACCTGATGGTCATGGGCTGCTACGGCATCGGGATCAGCCGAACGTTGCAGGCCTGCATCGAGCAAAGCCACGACGCCGACGGCATCGTCTGGCCGTGGGCGA
>CAZWMF010000232.1:2716-6557 GCA_964634535.1 uncultured Opitutaceae bacterium
CCAGGTCCTGGTTTGCCTACTCGATCCGGGCCTGCCCGAGGCGCGGGATCTGGCGGTCCGGCTGGCCACCGCGGCCGAAGCGGCCGGCCGCGAGGTGCGGGTCGACGCGCTGATCGACGACCGGGCGGAGCGGCCCGGGGTGAAGTTCAAGGATGCGGATCTGATCGGGATCCCGCTGCGAATCACGATCGGCGGCAAGGGCCTCAAGGAGGGCATCGTGGAATTCAAGCGCCGGGGCCGGCCCGACGTCGAAAAGGTGCCGATCGCGTCGGCCGAACTGCGCTTGACCGAAGTGATTGCACGCGAGGAGGCCGAGGCCCGGCAGCGCACGAGCGAACGGTTGCGTTCGGCGGCCATTCCGGTCATCAATGCCGCTGACCGACGGTGATCCCCCTTTGCGCGAAATCCCCTTCTCCGGCGGTGAGCCCCGCCGAGCGAACGAGCCTGCAGCTGACGGGCGCCTGGCGGGTCGTGGTGCTCAACGATCCGGTCAACCTGATGTCCTACGTCGTGCTGGTTTTTAAGAAAGTCTTCGGTTTCGATGAAGCGACGGCCCGGCGGCACATGTTGGAGGTGCACGAACGCGGCCGGTCGGTCGTCTGGAGCGGCCTGCGCGAAAAAGCCGAAGCCTACGCCTTCACCTTGCAGCAGTGGCACCTCCACGCCGTCCTCGAGTCCGATGAAGCGCATTGAGGTCCGGCTCAGCCTGGCGGTCGTCGCGCCGCTGCTCGACGTCATCAAGGCCATGGGCGAGGACCTGAAGTCCACGCCGACCGTGCCGGATGGCATGGCGACGGTCGACGCGGAGATGGTCTCGACCTGGACCTCGGAGCTCCTGGCCGTGCAGGTGGAGGACGTGCGCGTGCTCATGGCGCTATTCGGCGAGGACTTTTTCTCCGACGGGGTGGTGTATTTCGATGCGAGCAACGCGCCGGCCATCGCGCGGGCCTGTTCGGCCGTCCGGTTGCGCCTGCGGGAGCGCTATCTCAAGAGCCTGGGCGACGAAGCGCTGGAGGTGGGCGACGTGCAACTGGACGCGCTGGCCGAACCGGCGCGGAAGGCGTTCATGTGCTACCTCTTTCTGGCCACCATCCAGGAGTTGATCATCCAGCACCTGGATAAGACGATCATCGGCGATCAGACCTAGCCCGGAATAACATGAAAATCGGTGAAGCCGGCGGCGTTCTCCCCGGATTTTCCAGCGGACGCGGACGGGTTTGGTAGGGAATACACCCCACACTTCCGAATTTGACCTTTCTCCGGCGACCCGTACCTTCCGCCCCGACACCCTGCAGTGTTCGAGGCGTTCTAATTAATTGCTCTTTGCCTTTGAAACCTTACGGGAGCTGAACCGGTGCGTAAGCTGCTAGGCCGTAAATCGGAAAGCAAACGACGCACCGGAGGCGCCCACCTAAACATAAAAAGGTCCTGAGCCTTTGGGCGCACGGCACACGCGGGGTGTCGCTTTTTCCGCCTTCCCCCAGCGCTAGACAACCCAATCCAGTGAGCTCTTTCGAATTTACTCTGCTCCACGTCATCCACGTCGCGGCCGCCCTGATGCTCGTCGGGTACACGTTTTACGCGTTCGCGGCCGATCCGGCCCGGCGCAAAGGCGTGCTCGCGCTTTCGGGTATCGCCGCCCTGGTCATGCTGCTGACGGGGGTGCGCATGTGGCAGGCTCAGTTCGACTTCGCGGTGCGGGGCTGGATCATCGTCAAGATGGTCTGCTGGCTCGGGGTCGCCGCGCTCGCCGGAATCGGCTTCCGCCGTCGCGATCAGGCCGGACTCCTGGCATTCATCGCGCTCGCTTTGACGACGATTGCCGTGGCGATGGCCTACGCGAAACCGTTCTGAGCCTTTCGCAACATGGAGCCCGGCGAAGGAGCCATCTGCGGGCTCTGGGTGGACGGGGCCGGGCGGGTCAGGGTGGCGATCGCGGACGGGGAGGGCAGACGGCGAGAACGGGATTTTGACTTCCAGCCATTCGCCTGGCTCGGAGCGGCCGCGGCCGCGGGCGTTCCGGCGGGTATCGACGTCGTCCGGCTGCACGGCGAAGGCCCCTTCGATCACCTGGCCCACGCCCACAGTCTCGCGGTTTTCGCCGCGCTCGTCCGGCCGGGTCGCGACGCGAACGCGGTGGACGTTATCCGGCCTCTCGAGAGCCAGGCGCTCATGCAACGGCGTTGGCGGCTTTTCCGCGATCTGTCCTTTGCCCAATTGCGCCGCTGCCAGGTGGAGACAGTCGCCGAGGCCGAATCCGGGATGGTCCTGGCCATCGGCCTGCGCTGCGCCGGCGAAAACCGAATATTCCTGCGCGCCGAACCCGGCGACGAGGCCGAGCGCCACGTGCTCGCCGCCTTCAACCAGGCGCTGGCCGAGTTCGATCCGGATGTGATCGAGGGCCATGGAATCTTTTCCGGTCCGCTCGATCGGCTGCGTGCGCGCGGCCGGGCCCTGGGCGTTCCCTCCGCCTGGGGCCGGTTCGGTCAGCGCGCCGCGTTCCGCACGAGCCGGCTCAAGGCGGCCGAGCGCTGGATCGATTTCACCCGCTGCGACGCGCCCGGTCGGGCGATCGTGGACACCGCGCTCCTCGTGCAACTGTACGACGTGTCCGCGCGCGACATGAGCGCCTACGGCCGCCGGGCGGCCGCCGAGTACTTTGGCTTGGCGGAACCAGAGGCGGCGGGAAACCCGCCCGCAACGCGGTTCAACCTGCTGAGCGTCGATCCGGCGGCCGGCTCCGCGGCCCTCGCCGCGGACTTGCGGGAGATCGAGGGACTGACCGACCTCCTCCTGCCGACCTACGTCGAACAGGCCCGGCAGTTTCCCATCCAGCTTCAAGACGCCACGCTGCGGGGCACGACCTCCAAAATCGACCTGCTCTTTCTCGAGGCCTATTATCATGCCCGACAAGCCTGCCCCTTGCCGCCGACGATCGCGCCCTTTGAGGGCGGCTTCGCCAAGAGTTTCCGGGAGGGGGTGTTTCGGCACGTGCTCCATTTCGACGTGGCCTCGCTCTATCCCAGCATTCTGCTCGCCCTGGGCATGAATCCTCGGAACGACGCGCTGGGGATATTCATCCCTCTGCTCCAGTCGCTGCGTGAATATCGACTCCGCTACAAGGCGCTCGCGCGCGAGGCGCCGACCGAGGCCGAGCGCGCCGAAGCCCGGGCTCGGCAGAATGCCTTCAAGATCCTGATCAACTCCTTCTACGGATATCTGGGATTCGCCGGGGCGCGATTTGGCGACGGTGACCTGGCCGCCGAAGTCACCCGACGGGGCCGCGAGCTGCTGCAGAGTCTGATCGGGGAGTTCGACCGCCTGGGCTGCACGGTGCTCGAAGCCGATACCGACGGGCTATACGTGGCATCCGAGGCCCATTTCGAGCATCCGGAGCCGCTCCTCGCGCAGGTGGCGCGTCTGATGCCCCCGGGTATCGATCTCGAATTCGACGGGCGCTACGCAGCCATGGTCTGCTACAAGGCCAAGAACTATGCCCTGTACGATGGAACCGTCCTGACGCTGCGCGGAAGTGCGTTTCGGTCGCGCGCGATGGAGCCGTTTCTGCAGAAACTGACCGACCGGCTCCTGCGCCACTTGGTGGGCGCCGATCCGCAGCCACCCGGGGTGCTCTGGACGGAGTACCGCGAAAAAATCGCTCGCCGGGAATTGCCCGTCGCGGACCTGGCCAAGAGCGAATCGCTGAGCCAGGCACCCGACGCCTACGAACGTTCGATGGCCGAGGGCGGCAAACCGCGGCGGGCGGCGGCCGAGGCGGCGCTGCAGCTCGAGCCGCGCCCGCGCATGGGCGAACGCATCAGCTACTACATCGGGCCTAAAG
>CAZWMF010000233.1:0-4078 GCA_964634535.1 uncultured Opitutaceae bacterium
CTTTACGCCGACCACATCTACAAAATGAACTATCGCGAGATGGTGGACCCAACCGGCCGCTTCCCCGTACTCGCAGAAGCTGTAAACGATCGGTCGTCCGCTGCGTTGCAGGGCATCGCCCATCTTTTGGTAGGTGGCCCGCAGTTGCGGTTCCCCATACACCCGACCTGCGCTGCACCAGTCGTATTTCAGGTAATCGATGCCCCAGGCCGCGTAGGTCGCCGCGTCCTGCGCCTCGTGGCCGTAGCTGCCTTCATAGCCACCGCAGGTCGCCGGCCCGGGCGAGGAGTAAATGCCCAGCTTCAAGCCCAAGCGGTGGACCGCGTCGGCGAGGGCTTTCATGTCGGGAAATTTTTGATTGGGCTGGATGTTGCCTTGGGGGTCGCGTCCGCTTTCCCACGTGTCGTCGATATTGATGTAACGATAGCCGGCGTCGGCCATGCCGGTCCGCACCATCGCCTCGGCGGTTTCGCGCACAACGCGGTCATCGACCGCGCCGGCAAAATGGTTCCAGCTGTTCCAGCCCATCGGGGGCGTCAGGGCGAGGCCGTTGGCCGGCAGAGCAGTGACGGCCGGTAGGGGCAGGACGGCCGGAGGGCGGGCTTCCGCCTCGGGCACGGCCTGACCGATCGCTTCCTCGCGGTCCTTACCCCCGTAGATCAGGACGACCCGAATCTGCCCCCCGTCTGGACGCACGCGAAAGTCCGTGCCCCAGTCGACGCTGAACACGGCGTCGGTCCCTTCGAGGTGCGCCCGGCGCAGCGGCAGGTCTACGGCGCCGTTCATGACGACGGTGCCGTCGAGCGAGGCGCCGGTCTGATGAAGAATGAGGTAGGTGTGAAGGATGACTCCGCCGGTCCGGGGCAGGTCCACCCGCCAGGTTCCGTCCAATCCGCCGGCGTGGGCGGCGGCGATGCCCAACGTCAGCATCGCCGTGGAAAGGAGTCGTCGAATCAGGGGTTGGGAGTTTGGCACCCCTGCTTCTATGGGCTGTGTCCCGGGGCTGCAAGTGGGCGTGTCGCGCCGGATTCGGCTGCTTTGATCGCTTCGGCGGGTGCGGCGCGACGGTGGGCGCGAGGTTCGGGCGGCGGGTTAACCGCCGGCATTCAGCTCAAATTCCGGCGAATCTTGCGGGCGCCATCGGCACCGGACTTCTGGCGGGCTCCGGGCGTCGAGGGTGGGCGGCCATCGATTCGGTATCGATTGGGGAACGCGGTTCGAACCGGAATAAGTCCAGCGAATACCTGCATTGCCGACGTTCCTCCGATCCACCGCGGGCCCGGGTTCCATGGGCGCGGGCCCATAGGGAATCTCGAGCCGCAGGAGGAAAACGCGCCGAGTCGGTCCTGCGGCGGCCGGGAATTGTGGGTCAACTCACGGCCCGCACGGCCGATATATTGAGAATGCCAACCTTGCCGGGCCGCTCGGGCCACCCGTTGAAACTCATGGGGAGCCAATGGACGATCGCCCGCCGGGTAACCGCCGGTTTTGGGGCTGTCATGGCTCTGGCCGGGGTGCTGGCCTTTGGCGCGATCGGGCTGCTGGCCAACCTGAATCGGATCAACCAAAAGGTTATCGACCAATCCATTCCGCGAATTCTCACCTCGGCCAATCTGCGCACAGCGGCCGTCGAAACGGAGCTGCGTCTGGCCCGCGTCCTCCTGGCCAAGGATCCGGCGGAAAAACTCCGGTTTGCCGACGAAATCAAGGCGATGGAGATCGACACCCAACGCATGTTGGAGGATCTGGCCAAGCAAGTGGGCCCGGGCGAGCGCGAAAAGTATGACCGATTGACGAGCGCCCACGAGGCCAACGCGGCCGCCCAGAGTGCCGTTCTCCAGCTGGCCCTCGCCGGACGCAATGACGAGGCCATGGCGCTCGTCGTGTCGACTCTGCGGCCCGCATTTGCCGCCTACCTCGACGCGGCCAAGGAGCGCTTTGGCCAAGACGTCAAGGACACCGAGGCCAACGTCGCGTCGAGTCGCGCCATCATGTCGAACGCGCCGCGCATCGTTCTGGCGTTTGGCGCCGCTTGCACGCTCATCTCCGTCGCCGGGGCCTATTGGCTCGTGCGCAATATTTCCGGCACGCTGCGCCGGCTTTCCACCCAACTCAGCGACGCGTCGGATCATGTGACCTTGGCCGGCCGGGAAATCGCGGACGCCAGCCAATCGCTGGCCGACGGCGCGAGCCAGCAGGCCGCCTCGCTCGAGGAAACGTCGGCCTCGCTCGAGGAGCTCAGCAACATGACGCGGACCAACGCCGAGCACGCGGTCAACGCGAAACAACTGGCCAGCGACACGAGCCAGGCGGCCCAGGAGGGCACCGCCAAGATGGAGGAACTGCTGGCGGCCATGGCCTCGATCAAGCAGGCCTCGGACAGCGTCGCGAAAATCATCAAGGGCATCGACGAGATCGCTTTCCAAACCAATATCCTCGCGCTCAATGCCGCGATCGAGGCGGCCCGGGCGGGCGAAGCCGGCGTGGGTTTTGCCGTCGTGGCCGAGGAAGTGCGCAATCTGGCCATGCGGGCGGCGGCCGCGGCCCGCGAGACCGCGGACAGCCTGGAAAATTCCAACCTGAAGAGCGCCGCCGGCCGGCAGATCAGCGACGACGTGGCCGGGCAGCTGGACCGGATCGCGAAGAAGGCCGTGCAGATGGACGCGCTCGTCGGCGAAATTGCGACCGCAAATCGGGACCAGAGCGAGGGCATCGCCCAGGCCACCGCCGCCATCGCCCAGATCGACAAGACGACGCAGAGCAGCGCGGCCAGCGCCGAGCAAGCCGCCTCCTCGGGCGAGGAACTTCAAGCCAATGCCCGCCTGCTCCACGACGAGATGGAGGCGCTGCAAGCGCTGGTCGGCAACGCAGCTGCCGGGGTGGGCGGCGGCGGATCGGACGCGGGCGGGCGCGGGACCGTCCGCGCGCCGGCGCGATCGTCCGGCCTGGGCCGACCGGTCCGGGCGCGGACCGGTTCGCTCGTCGGCTAGGCGGCCCGGGCAAAATTAAGGTGCAAATCGAGTTGCCGTCATCGCGGCAAAGCCCAATCTGCCAGGCTTATGGGACGCCAGTGGCTGCACGCCAAGCGTGCGATCGTTAACCAGAAAAAAGGTCAGACCGTCGGAAAACTGGTGAAGGAAATCACCGTGGCGGCCAAGCTGGGCGGCCCCGATCCGGCGGCGAATGCCCGCCTGTTCGCGGTGCTCGAAAAGGCCCGCAAGGCGAGTGTGACGCGCGATGTCATCGAACGGGCCATCAAGAAGGGCGCCGGCGTCGGCGGGGAAAAGATGGTGCTGGAGCACATCGTCTTCGAGGGCTACGCCCCGCACAAGGTGCCGGTCATCGTCGAGGTATACACCGACAATCATCAGCGGACCGCGCCCGAGCTGCGCGTGCTTTTCAAGCGCGGCGTTCTCGGCCAGGGCGGGAGCAACAAGTTTCTGTTCGATCATGTCGGCTTGGTGGAGGCCCATCATGCCGACGCGCAGGTGGACCTGGAGGCGGCGGCGATCGAAGCGGGGGCCAACGATTTCGGACCGCTCAGCCACGAGATTAACGACGATATTCCCGAGGGGCGCACCGGGGCGCGGTTCGTGACGGACCGCTCGGCGGTCCACGCGGTGTCGACCTGGCTGGCGCAGCACGGTTGGTCGGTGGTGACGAGCGAGCTTGGCTACGTCGCCAAGACCTATCCGGAATTGGACGAGGCGGGCCGGGCAGACGTGGGGGAGTTTCTGCAGGCGTTGGAAGATCACGACGACGTGCAGCGCGTCTGGGCCGCCGTCCGGTAGCGGGACTGGCCCAGGGGCCGTCCGGTTGGGATGTGTCGTTCGCGGAGTCGGGACGGATTGACCCCGGTTTGATGAGCCCGGGGGTCGTTCGGTCATGCCTCGCTCAATTTTGGACCTACCCTGCCGGGGCGTTGCGAAGCTCATCAACCCCCTCCGGTCCCGTCTGCGCGGTCCGCTCCACGGCGATGAGCACACGGGACGGCTTGGGGGTTTTCTGGCCATTGCGACGCTTGCCCCGGCAGGGTAGGTCCAAAATTGAGCGAGGCATGACCGAACGGGATGCGCGC
>CAZWMF010000233.1:4088-6541 GCA_964634535.1 uncultured Opitutaceae bacterium
ACAATTTCACGTTTCACAACCCCACCCGGATTCATTTTGGTCGCGGACAGATTGCCGCCCTCGACCGCGAGTTGCCGGGCGAGGCGCGGGTATTGTTGTTGGCCGGCGGGGGCAGCATCCGGCAAAACGGGGTCTACGAACAGGTGAAGCAGGCGTTGGGGGCTCGGCCAACCTTTGAGTTCTTCGGGGTCGAGGCGAATCCGGATTTTGACACGCTGCAACGGGCGGCGGCGGTGGCCCGGCGCGAGGCGGTGGATTGGATTTTGCCCGTGGGCGGTGGTTCCGTGCTCGACGGCGCAAAGTTTGTCGCCGCCGCGGTCGACTTTGTGGGGGACCCTTGGCGGATCCTCGAAACCCAGGGTGAGGTGGTGACCCGCGCCCGGCCGATCGGCGCCGTGCTCACGCTGCCGGCGACCGGATCGGAGGCGAACGGGGCATCGGTCATCTCGCGCCGGTCGATCCGCGAGAAGCTGCATTTCATCAGCCCGCATGTATATCCCCGCTTCTCGGTGATCGATCCGGAGACCACCTTTTCGCTCCCGGCCCGCCAGATCGCCAACGGCGTGGGCGACGCCTTCTGCCACGTGATCGAGCAGTACCTGACCTTTCCGGTGGACGCCGCCGTCCAGGATCGCTTTGCCGAATCGATCCTGCGGACACTGATCGAAGTCGGTCCGCGCACGCTTGCGAATCCGACCGACTATGCGGCGCGGGCCAACCTCGTCTGGGCGGCCACCTGCGCCCTGATCGGCGTGGTCGGGGTCGGGGTCCCCCAGGATTGGGCCACCCACATGATCGGGCACGAACTGACCGCGCTGCACGGGATCGACCATGCGCGGACGCTGGCGATCGTGCTGCCGAATGTCCTGCGCGTTCAGCGGGCGGGCAAACGCGCCAAGCTGCTCCAATATGCCGAGCGGGTCTGGGATTTGCGCGACGGCTCGGAGGACGCCCGGATCGACGGGGCCATCGCAGCCACCCGGACGTTTTACGAGTCGCTGGGCATCGCCACCCATTTGGCCGATTATCAGATCGGCGCCGACATCGGAACGATCGTGGCCCAACGCCTGGCCGCCCGCGGCGCGGTGAAGGCCGGCGAACGCGGCGACATCACGCCGGAGAAGGTCGCAGAGATTCTGCGCCTTGCCGCCTAGGGAATGTATGCCGTGCCTTCCCTGGCCCGCTGCGGTCCGGGACCGCGCGGACGGGACCGGCTTCCGGGGATTTAGCGCGAGGATTGGCGCAGGCCGCGGGCCGGGCTGTAGGAGCCGGTGTATTCGACCGTGACGATGGAATGCGGCGGCAGCGAGACTCGGGCCGTGGGCCCGATGGCCGTCTGGACGATCGAAATCGGCCCGGTAAAGCCGGCGCTGAGCGCCGGTTCGACGTAGTCGGTGGTCGGAACCCAGGACGGCATGTCCGGTCCGTTGTTGTCGGTCACGCCCGGCGAGGAGATCGACCACTCGGTGGCGGAAACGGCGTTGAAGCCTCCGAGCGCATCGGTGGCGGTGTAGGTGGTGCTCCAACTGCGATTGACAAAGTTGACGTAGAGGTGCTGGCCGCTGGCGTCGAGCGAGGCGATCGCGGTCACCTCCGGAACGCCGGTCGCGGCGGCCGCCGCTCCGACGCTGGGGGCGCTGTAGGTGGCCGCTCCGGTGAGCGTCGCGCCGATCAATTGGGTGCCGAAATGCTGGGTGTACATCGCGATCGCATAGTAAGGCACCTTCGGGGCTTGGTTGTAGCCGACCGCGCCCATGAACGATGTGTCCGTGAACAGAAAGAAGTTGGCCACCGAGACCTGCGGCTGCGCCATGAACACTTGCATAAGGCGCGCCAGGTACACGGCCGAGCCCAGGGTCTTGGGGTGGTCGATCCAGGCCGGGTCGGGCGAAAACAGGGAGCCCCACTCGGTGATGGCGATGCCGATCGGGCGCGAGGCGGTCTGGTATTGGGCGATCAGCTGGGCCAGGCTGGACAGACTGGAGGCGACCGCTTCGGGCGCCGCCCACAGGCTCTGGTAGACCTCCTGGGTGGTGTAACCCTCCCCGCTGGGGAATTCGGGGAAATACGCGTTGTGCACGGCGATGTAGTCGATTTGCGAAGCGGCCTGTTGCAGGACGACCTGCGTCCAGTTCGGATACGGCAGCGTGACGATTGTCGAATTCGCCGTGCCGATCGCCATGATTTTGATCGTGGGGTCGGCTGCGCGCATCGCGCTCGCGAAGGCGAGAAACCGCGCGGCATAGACTTGGGGCGTGACCGTGATGATCTGCTGGTCCGACGGATTGCCGGGCAGATAGAGTTCGTTGCCGACCTCCCAAAGCTTGATGTTGGCCGGATTGGGCAGGCCGTCGGCCGTCCGCTGGGCATTGCCGGGCTCGTTGCAATAGGCGACCCAGTTGGCGGCTTCGGTGGCGGTGCCGGTTCCGGCGTTGACCGTGATCAATGGCGTC
>CAZWMF010000234.1:0-6518 GCA_964634535.1 uncultured Opitutaceae bacterium
CATGTCGGCCGTGTCGAAGAAGGTGATGCCGCGATCGATC
Source organism: uncultured Opitutaceae bacterium (assembly GCA_964634535.1). Classification (GTDB taxonomy): domain Bacteria; phylum Verrucomicrobiota; class Verrucomicrobiia; order Opitutales; family Opitutaceae; genus Palsa-1447. Next base: position 41 of record CAZWMF010000234.1, read on the forward strand.
GCCCGATCGATCGCGGCGACCGATTCGGCGTCGTCGCGGCCCGCGTAAAACTCGGACATGCCCATGCAGCCCAGCCCCAGGCTGGAAACGGTCAAGTCGGCGCCTAGCCGGCGGTGGTTCATGGGGTTAGAATAGCCGGTCCGGCCCGATCCACAAGTCGGCGGCGGTTTAACCCAATCGTCACTCAAGCGTGGCCCGGCCGGGTCGATGCTGCCCCCGTGCAACCGTCGACTGAAACGAGGGATGGAGGGCGGATCGCGCCCCCCGTGGAGGCGGAGGAAGCGGTCCCGTTCGACGCGACCGATTTGATCACCTTGGTGGAGCACCGCTGGGCGGTGCCGGAGGACCACCCGCTCGAAGAGGTGGAGAAAGTGTTTCGGGCCCGGGGCGTCGCCTTCGTCGCCTTGGTCTCCGACGGTATGGCGTCCGGCCTCTGCTCCCGGGTTCAACTCGGATCGCTCCTGGGTTCGCGATTCGGCTTCTCGATGTTCAGCCGCAGTCCCGCGCGCGATGCCGCGGTCGCGGAACCGCTCATATTTTCGCGGGGCACGCCCGTGCGCGAGGTGATCGAGCGTTCGCTGGGGCGCCAGGGCGGCGCCTTCCACGAGGATGTGCTTTTGGTCGACGAGAATCGCCGTCTGATCGGTCTGATTCCGGTGGAACGGCTGGCCCACCTCCAGATTCGGTTGGTCCGGGAGCAGCTCGGGCAATTGGAAACGAAGCAGGAGGCGCTGCGGCGGCAGAATCTGGAATTGTTCCAGACCAACCACGCCTTGCGGCAGGCGCAGGGCTTATACGCGGGACTCTTCGAGAGCAACGCGATCGGGGTGGCGCTGCTCGACGCCAAAGGCCAGGTGCAGGCCCACAACGCCCGGCTGGCGGACCTGCTCAATCTCGGGCCGGCGCCGGTGGCGATTGCGTCGCTGGCCGGATGGATGACCGAGACCGATCGGCCGGTGTTCGAGGCGATGCTGGCCGCGCATGAGCGCCCGGGAGCGGCGGCCCCGTCGACGCGCGAGTTCATCCTGCAGGTGCCTGGCCGCGGGCCCCGGCCATTTCGCTTTTCGACCGGCTGGATTCGCGAAACCGGCCAGATTTGCGCCTGCCTCGACGACGTCACGGAACAGCGGATCCTGGAGCGCGAAATGATGCGCCAGGAGAAACAGCGGCTGCTCGACACCTTGGTGGGCGGGATCGCGCACGAGTTGAACAACAAGCTCACGCCGATCCAGGGCTTCACCGAACTGCTCATCCTGCAGGCGACGGGCGAGAACCGCGAGCATCTCACCCTGGTGGGGCAGAGCGTGAAGGAGGCCGCGCGGATCGTGCGGCAATTGTTGCAACTTTCGAAGCCCGAGGCCGGGGATCCGGCCCCGGTCGACCTGCGAACCGTGGTCGATGAGTCGCTCCTGATTCTCAAGTTTCAACTTCGGGAGAGCCGCTGTCAGGTGAGCTTTCATCGGCCGCTCGAGCCGGTCACGGTCATGGGCGACGCGAGCCAACTTAAGCAGGTCGTGATCAACTTGGTGCTGAACGCCCTCCAAGCGATGGAACAGACGCGCGCGCCCGTGCTGGGCCTGCGGGTGGGCGGCGAGGCGGGGGAGGCCTTTCTGTCCGTGGCCGACAACGGCACCGGGATCGCTTCCGAGAATCTGTCTCGGATTTTCGATCCCTTTTTCACCACCAAAGGGCCCGACCGCGGCAGCGGCTTGGGCCTGAGCATTTGCTTCAGCATCGCCCGCCAGTTTGGCGGAGACATCGCGGTCGAAAGCGAACCGGGCGCCGGCTCGATATTCACGATGCAATTGCCGGCTATCGCGAGCCTCGCGCTCCCCGCGCGGGGCGTTCCCGCCGGCGCCACCAAACGCCGCGGTCGGCGCCGCTGCCGGGTCCTGGTCGTCGACGACGAGGCCGTGGTGCGCATGCTGCTCCAGGAGATGCTGCGGTCCAATTTTTTCTGCGATGTGGATTTGGCCCGCACCGGCGCGGAGGCCCTCGAACTCACCGGACACGCCACCTACGACCTGGTCGTGTCGGACGTGCGCATGCCGGAATTATCCGGGCTCGACTTCTACCGCCAGTTGCTGGACCGCTGCCCGGCCTTGGCCGGTCACTTTGTGCTGATCACCGGCTATCCCGGAGAATCCTACGTGCGCGAGGAGATCGCGCAACTGGACTTGCCCGTGCTGTCGAAGCCCTTCACCCAAACGAGTTTGATCGAGATCTGCCACCCGCACCTGGCGCGGGAGGACGAAGCGGTCTCGGCCTGAATAGCGCCGCTCCGCGGCGGCGTTGACGGACGGGCCTCCGCGGGTCGAGTGTGGATGGCTATGATCCGAGTGTTTCGCGCGTGCTGCCTGGGCGTCGTCTGGCTGTTGGGTTCCTCCGCCGGTCTCGGGGCCGAGGTCGGACCCGGCCCGGCGCGCGTGCTTCGGGATATCGCCTATCTCGGGCCAGGTCGGCCGGAAACACTCGATGTGTATATCCCCGCGCGGGCGAAACTCGATCCGCCCAGCCCGGCGATCGTCTGGATTCATGGGGGCGGCTGGACGAGCGGAGACAAGGCGGAGGAACGCGCGCGCGCGGTCGGCCAGGCGCTGGCGGACGCCGGCTACGTCTGCGCGAGCATCGACTATCGTCTGGGCCCCGGGGCCTGGCCGACCAACCTGCTCGATTGCAAGAACGCGGTGCGTTTTTTGCGCCAGCATGGGGCGGACTACGCCGTCGATCCCGATCGGATCGCCGTGATGGGCGCCTCGGCCGGCGGCCACCTGGCGCTCCTCACGGCGCTCACCACGGCCGATCCCGCGCTCGAGCCGACGGCGCCTTACCCGGGCATTTCGGATGCGGTGAGCGCGGTGGTCGATCTTGGCGGGATCGCCGAGCCGCGAACGTGGCATCCGGGTTCCGACCCCGAGTTCACATCCGGCGGCATGGCGGCCATGCTTGGGCGCGACTTGTCGACCGATCCGGCCCGGTGGCAGGCCGCTTCCGCGCTGGACCATGTTCGATCGGATTCCCCGCCGGTCTTTATCGCGCAAGGCATGGATGACACCGTCGTGGATCCCGCGCAGGCGCGGGACCTCGATCGCGCGCTGCGCGAGCACGGCGTCGCTCACCAACTCCTCCTCCTGCCCGGCGTGGGCCGCATCTTGGACCTGACCGCCGGTCCCGGCCATCCGCTCGCGCCGGATCTGCGGGCCGACGTCCTCGCCTTCCTGCAGCAGTACCTGGGGATTGCGGCGCACGGTTTGCCGGTGGAGCCGGACATTCCGGGCCCCCGGGTGCAGGTTGACCTGGATCCGGGCTGGCGGTTCGAAAACCGCGACGATCCCCAGGGCGCGGAGACCCTCTTGGACGATTCCGGGTGGACGGCCGTGGACCTGCCGCACACTTGGAATGCTCTGGATGGCGAGGACGGCGGCGCCAATTACCGGCGCGGCCCGGCCTGGTACCGAAGGCACCTGACGGTCGACCCGATGCTCGCCGGCAAGCGGCTCTACCTCCAATTCGACGGGGCTTGTTTCCAGGCCGACGTCTATGTGAATGGCAAGCATCTGGGCAGCCACTTGGGAGGCTTTGCCCGATTTCGCTTCGACGCCACCGACGCTCTGCAGGTGGGCCAGGATAATCTGATCGCGGTCCGGGTCGACAATGGGGCGCTCGGCCTCATCCCCCTGCGGGCCGACTTCACGTTTTTCGGCGGGCTTTACCGGCCCGTCAGCTTGATCGCCACCGAACCGGTGCAGATTTCGATGATGGACTACGGTTCGCCCGGGGTCTTCATCACCCAGGACAAGGTAACGCCCGCGCGGGCCGACTTGAACATCCGCGCCGAGATCGAGAACTACGAGGACAAGGGCCGGAAGGTCGAGGTGGAGACGGCGGTGCTCGACGCCGCCGGCCGGCCGGCCGGCACCGCCGAGTCCAAGTTCCGCCTCGCCGCCGGGGACGCGGTCGCCATCGTTCAGAACATCTCGATCGCCGAGCCCCACTTGTGGGATGGCCGGGCCGATCCGTATCTTTACCGCGTCCGCGTCACCGTTCTGACCGACGGCAAGGTGCGCGACCGGCAGATCCAGCCCGTCGGACTGCGCTTCTTTCGGGTCGATCCGGACCACGGTTTCTTTCTGAACGGCCGCTATCTGGACCTGCATGGCGTCAACCGCCACCAGGACCGCCTCGACGAAGGTTGGGCGATCAGTCCGGCGGACGAGGCCGAGGACTTTGCCCTCGTGCGCGAATTGGGCTGCACCGCCCTGCGCATGTCGCACTACCAGCATTCCGAAACCTGGTATGAGCGCTGCGACCGGGCCGGAATCGTCGTGTGGGCCGAGGTTCCCTTTGTCGGCGAGGCCTTGGACACCCCGGCGTTTCTCGACAACGCCAAGGATCAGTTGCGCGAACTGATCCGCCAAAATTACAATCATCCGGCGATCTGCTTTTGGAGCGTGGGCAACGAGACCCACGGCAAGCCCGCCCAGCATGTGGTCGCCGAACTGGCCTCGCTGGCCAAGGCCGAGGACGCGACGCGCCTGTCCACGTATGCCTCCGACACCGCGCCCGCCGACCCGCGCAATTGGTACACCGACATCGTCGGCTTCAATTACTATGCCGGCTGGTACCGCGACGAGGTGACCGCGCTGCCCGCCTACCTGGACTCCCTCCGGGCCCAGCACCCCGGCCGGGCGGTTGGCCTAAGCGAGTTTGGCGCCGGCGCGAGCATCTACGAGCACGCGTTGCCGCCCGTGCATCCGGCCCCCGGCGGGCGCTTCCATCCCGAGGAGTACCAGACGTATTTTCACGAAGCCTATTGGGCCGCCCTGGCCGCCCGGTCCTACCTGTGGGGCAAGTTCGTCTGGTGCCTGTTCGACTTCGCTTCGGACGGACGCCACGAGGGCGACCATCCGGGTCGCAACGACAAGGGCCTGGTGACCTACGACCGGCGCACCCGCAAGGACGCGTATTATTTTTACAAGGCCAACTGGAGTTCCGAGCCCGTCGTGTATCTGGCGAGCGGCCGGTTCATTGTGCGCCGCAAGGCGGAGACTGAGGTCAACGTTCTCTCGAACGCGCCCGAAGTGGAACTCTGGTTGAACGGCCGATCGCTGGGGGTGGAACGCAGCCCGGACCACGTCTTCCGGTGGCCCGGGGTGACCCTGCGGCCCGGCGACAACTTGGCGGCGGCGGTCGGCCATTTTGGGCCGCTCACGATGACCGACGGCTGCACCTGGACCTACCGGCCTATTTCGCCGCCCCCGGCCAAATAGCGCCGACGAACCACTCGGGTCGGTCCGCCTTTGAAATGCCGCGCGGCGGCCTCGACAGCCGCGCGATCCCGGGTAAGATGCCTTGATGGCCACGACTTATGAACGCCTGCGGGCGGATATTGTCACCGCGATGAAAGCCCGCGACACGGTTGCCGCGACCGCTTTGCGGACCTTGGATGCGGCGATACAACGCGCTGCCATGGACCAGAACAAGCCGATCGACGACGCCTTGGCCGTCGTCACGGTCCGCAAGGCCATCAAGAACCTCAACGACGCCCGGGCCGATTTCGAGCGGGGTGGGCGGGCCGATCTCGTGGCTGCCAATTCGGCCGAGGCGAGCCTCCTTGAGAAATACCTGCCGGCCGGCATCGACGCCGCGACCTTGGAAGCCTGGATCGGCCTGGCCATTCAGGAGACCGGCGCCCAGTCGAAGAAGGACATGGGCAAAGTGATCGCGGCCTTGAAGCGCCGGGCGGAGGCCCCGCTGATCGATTTCGGGGCCGCGAGCAAGTTGGTCCAGGCCAAACTGCCCTAGCGAATTTCGGTTTGCTTCGCGCCGCCCGCTCATGCGACGCCCGCCCTTTGCCACGGACGCTTAGCTCAGTTGGTTAGAGCACGTGCTTCACACCACTGGGCCACGGGTTTCGGGGTGTTTCTGCGGGTTGAAAAATCATGTTTCCAGAGGGAACTCCGAAAATCGGGGTTACTGCGAGTTTCCTCAAGTTGAAGAAAAAACGGGCTGAGCTGTAGAAAACCGCTGTAGAAAAACAAAGTGACCGTACCTTTCGCCATGGCGACCAAGGGCGAAAGCTGGCGCGGGAATTCGGCTTGCCCCTCGGCCACTAGATCGAGACCACACGATAGCTCAGCGGCAGGCGAAATTTCTCGCAAAGATCTCGTAAATAAACCTCGTCTTCCGATCCCAGTCCCGCGCGCCCGACAATAACGAGCCGGTCAGGTCGGCGACCGGCGCGGGCTGGGTGGTAGGCGTACTCAAGGATCTGCCCTAGTGCCTGTCTGATGACCGCTCGCGGATCCAGGTCGGTCTTAATCTCAAAGTAAACGAGTTCCTTATCAGTCTCGACGCGCACATCGACGAAGTCTTGTTCACGCCGGACGCTCTCTCGGCCATACTCGGCCTGCAGCTCGATCATCAGCTTGGCCTGCATTTTATCAACTTTATTGAGTTGATAATAGTTATATTGTAA
>CAZWMF010000235.1:0-6518 GCA_964634535.1 uncultured Opitutaceae bacterium
TATGGCAAGGTGGCGATCGTTGCCGGGGTGACGCTGCTCGCCGGCACCGGACTGGTGGCCCTGCGCTGGCGCATCAATCTGCTTTCCCTCGGAGAAACCGACGCCCAGACCATGGGCATCAACGCCGCAGCGCTGCGCTGGGGCGTGGTTGCCTTGGTCGCCCTCCTCGTCGCCGCCCAGGTCTCGACGAGCGGTGGTGTTGGCTGGGTCGGTCTGATCGTTCCCCATATGGCCAGAATGCTGGTCGGGCCGGAACATTCCCGCTTGTTGCCGACGGCGGGACTGCTGGGCGGACTCTATCTTCTGGCCATGGACGACCTGGCTCGAGCAGCCACCGACCAGGAAATACCCATTGGCCTCCTGACCGCCGTGGTCGGCACGCCCGTTTTCGCTCTGCTGTTCTGGAAGCTCCAAGGTCAGGGTTGGAGCCAGGATTGAATGCCGAAGCCGGTCCATCGCCGGTCGGGCTCCACGAATGCGCATGGGCGAGTGGCCTTGGCCGCGTTCGGGACGATCCAGAAGCCGAACGTCTCATTGACATGGTATCGGCGAGCGTTGACATGCACGTGCGATGAAACCGCAGTTGACTAGAGACCCGGAGTCCGGTGGCCCCCTCGCCGCGTGCCGAAGGCGGATGGGGTTTTCGCAGGCGGATCTCGCGCTGCGCTGCGGCCTGTCCCGGCAATTCGTCAATTTGATCGAGGCCGGCCGCACCCAGCCCAATGTTCAGGTCGCCCTGCGCCTGGCCGAAGCGCTGGAATGCTCCGTGGAGAAGCTCTTTCAATCGTGCCCGTCGGCTCCCGCCCCGGCGCTCGTGGTGCGGCTGGCGGAGCCGAGCCTTCCGGACGGGGCCCGACTCCGCATTGCCCGAGTGGCCGGCCATTGGGTCGGCCATGCCGCCGATACAATGCTTTCACTCGGTGCGGGCTTTGCGGAAGCCGATGCGGTCCTCAGCCGAGCCGGCGTCCGGACGTCCGCGCGGACCCACCGCCCGACCGAGGAACTGGAGCAAAATATCGCGATCGCCGGGTGTGATCCCGCGCTGGCTCTGCTCCAAGGCACCGTCCCCGGGCTTCCGGGTCGTTGCTTTTGGGTGAATTGCGGCAGCGCCGCCGCGCTGGACCTGCTGGCGGACGGCTGGGTGCACGCCGCCGGCTTGCATTATTCCGGAGAGGAAAAGGACGCCAATCTGCGTCACGTCGAACGCCGCGACAAGACCGGCCGATGGGAGGTGCTCCGCTTTACCCGCTGGGAGCAGGGATGGATGATTCGGATCGGAGAGGGAGCGGCCTTTCATGGAGCGGCCGACCTGGCGTCGGGCCGGATGCGCCTGGCCAATCGAGAACCCGGGTCGGGCAGCCGGCACTGGCTGGATGCGCAGATCGCGCAGAGTGGCGTCAACCCAGGTAAAATCCCCGGCTTTGCCAAGGTGCATACAAGTCACTGGGACTGCGCCCGCGCCCTCGTGGAGGGCCGGGCCGATGTCGCCGTCGGGCCACGGGCCGTCGCGACCGTGTTTGCCTTGGACTTTATCCCGGCGACCGAAGTGGCGTTCGATCTGGTGCTTTCCCGGAGCACGCTCGGCCACCCGCGCGTGGATGCGATGCTCCAACGGATTCGCAGCCGCGGTTTTCGCCGGGAACTCGACATGTTCCCAGGCTATCAAACCGCGGATGCCGGAACCCTCGTCCAACGCACCTAATCCGACGTCCGAACGGAAACTGCTGCCGTTTCAAACGACGAAGGGGACGCAGATCCGAATCGACCGATCCTTTGGGCCCAGAACCTCAGCGACGAGGAACGGTACCGCATAAACCTGTTCCAGCCGCGCCGCGGTAAGCACGGTGTTCGGCGGTCCGACCTCCCGGATTCGGCCATCTCGCACCAAGGCCACGCGATCAGCCCAGCGTAAGGCGTGCTCCGGATGCTGCGTGGCCATCACCACACCGATCCCGGAGAGGACGAGCCGGCGCAGCGTCTGCAACACCCGCACCTGATTGCCGAAATCGAGACTCGAGGCCGGCTCGTCCATGACCAGGAATCGCGCCTCTTGGGCCAGTGCGCGGGCGATCAGGACCAATTGGCGCTCTCCTCCGCTGATCTCGGTATAGAGCCGAGTGGCAAACGACTCCATACCCACGTCCGCCAACGCCTGCTCAGCGGCGCGCCAATCGGCCTCGGCCGGTCCTGCCCAAAGCGGCCATCGCGCCGCCCGTCCCATCGTCACCATATCGAGCACGGTGAAGCCAAAGACCGGGGCATGGGCCTGCGGCACATACGCCAGCCGCGCAGCCCGTTCTCGCATGGGCAGATGCGACCATGGCTGGCCGTTGAGCAGAATACGGCCACCCCTCGGCGGCAGGATGCCGGCGAGGGTCTTGAGCAGAGCAGACTTTCCGGACCCATTGGGGCCCAATAGGCATACGAGTTCGCCACCGTCCAGATCCAGATTCACACCGTTGAGCACGGGGTGCCGCGTATAACCACAGTCCAAATTAGTGAGCGAAAGGCGCATGATCGACGATAGATAACCGCGGGCATACGCTGTTGATCTTGGCGTTCCGCTCGGCGGTCGAAGGTTGGCCATCGCGTTTCATCTCTCGCCTTGTCGCCAGCATTAGACGTGCCGCCGCTTCAACATGCATGTGTGCCACAACCCTTCACGCGAACCTACACATTCCACTCCCGCATTGCCGCCACCCGAGATTCAGCCGATCATATTGGTCCGGTGTCCAGGAACCCCCGCACGGGATCGTTTTCGCGGACGAGACCGTACCCGATCAGATTGTTCCAGGTGGGGCGGAGATTCCGTGCAGAACCGATACTTTGGCGATTCCGGACGATGATCGCCAAACCCGAGGATGGTCTCCAGAGGAAATCAAATCTGCCGGATGTCGGTCATCCCAGTGTCCGCCGGCAAGATCGCCGGGAAGCGCATATGCCCTGAATTGGCCGTTTGGGTGCCCGACCGCGACAGCCGGCGCTTGTTAACGCGAATGACGCGCAGCCGCATGCCTCCTCCTCCGCGCGGGCAAAGCGCCGCGGGTTGAAATTGCCGCGAACCCGTGCACGCTTTGCCACAACCATCCCGTCCAATCTTCCGAACAATTCCCATGTCCAATAAAGTTGCATTCATCACCGGCGGCAACCGCGGTCTCGGCTACCAGACCGCCCTCGAACTCGGTCGCGCGGGCATCGAGGTCGTCATTGGCTCCCGCGGCCTCGTCGAAGGCGAGCAGGCCGTGGCCAAACTCCGGGCCACCGGCCTCAAGGTCGACCTTGCGATCAACCTCCTGCTCTTCGACATCAACCAGCCCTCCAGCCATCAAGCCGCCTACGATCACCTCAAGGCAAAATTCGGCCGCCTCGATATCCTCGTCAACAATGCCGGCATGGCCGGGGGCAGTTTTCCCGGAACCGGGCCCGAACATCGCGCGAGCGACGTACCCCTGGACCTGCTCCACAAGGTCTTCGAAACCAATTTCTTTTCCCCAGTTGCGCTTACCAAGATCCTCCTCCCGCTCATCAAGCAGAGTCCCGCCGGACGCATCGTCAATGTCTCGAGCATCCTCGGCTCACTCGCCCTGCAGGCCACGCCCGGCTCGCCGATTTACGACGCCAAGTCGTTCGCTTACGACGCTTCCAAGTCCGCCCTCAACGCGTTCACCATCCATCTCGCTTACGAACTGCGCGACACCAAGATCAAGGTCAATTCCGCCCATCCCGGGTGGGTAAAGACGGATATGGGCGGCCCCCAGGCGCCCATGGGCCTCGAAGAGGGCGCGAAAACCGCCGTGGCCTTGGCGACGCTTCCCGACGACGGCCCAACCGGCGGCTTTTTCCATCTCGGCGAAACGCTGCCCTGGTAAGCGATCGGCGTTCATATCCTCCGCCTGGTCGGCGGAGGCTCCCGCTACGCGGACGAACCTGTTCGCTTCAAAAAATCGGCCGTCTGTTGTCGCATCGCTTAGGGGCACGCGGCCACGGCGGTTTGCGCGATCCTCAATCGGCATCCGTCACAAAACCGGTCAGAATGGCGCCTTACCCCCATACGCAAGCGATCGAATCTGCCTGAATCGGGCTCGCCGCACAGGCTTGGTCAGCTTCAGCCGTTTTCGTTCGGGGATGAAGCGCCATCTTCACCGGTCTTGTAATGAATTCAGGCGAGGATCGCCAAAATCTGCGCGCGAAGCAGATTAGCCGGCCTCGTGACGACTGCGTGCTCCGGTCTCAATGCACCGCGGCCTGAGGCCACACTTACCCCGCTCTTGTAACGGATTCCAATTCTGAAATCCTGTTCTTCCCCATCGCCCTCGTGAATCGCCGCGCCAAATCAATCTCCCAGCATAACTTTGAGGATGCGCCGACCGAACTGTTTGCGCCGGCGCCGGCCGATCCGCTCGACGTCGAGCGGACTCGGTTCAGCGAAGATCGGCGCCATCGATTCACGCTCTTCCGCAACTTCAAGCCCCGCGATTCCCGCCGTGATCCCGACCATTACGTTGCGTTCATCGGGATGAATCCGTCGTCGGCGACCGAACGCCAGGTTGATGCGACGGTCGCCCGGTGCATCGACTTTGCCTTCCGATGGGGCTTCGGCGGATTTTACATGCTCAATGCCCTCAGCCTGCGGGCCACGGCTTCGAGCGAACTGCGGGAGTTCGCACCCAACCTGCCGGAAAACGATACCTGGATTCGGAAGATCACCGCGGGCGCGGCGCGCATCGTGGTGGCTTGGGGCGCGCCCGGGCATCGCGATGGTCGCAGCAAAATCCTGGAGTCGATCCTGCGGGAGGCTTGCGCTCCGGACATCGTCTTCTGCTTTGGCCGCAACCAGGATGGCAGCCCGACGCACCCTCTCTATCAGCGGCGCGACGTCGTCCTGGTTCCCTATTTTGGGAAATGATCGGGCCGCCCCGCCGCCCGAACGCGCCCTCAAGAATCAAGAAATGAAATCGCTCTTTCTCGCCATAAACCTGCTGATGGTCGGCCCCGCCGTCGCGCGTGATGGGGGCTTTCTGTTTGTGACCTTCAACAGCGAATCCACGCCCCTGTCCGAGCAGATATATTTCGGCTTGAGCAAGGACGGCCTCAATTGGGAGGCCTTGAATGGCGCACGCCCGGTGCTGGTCAGCGCCCTCGGCGAAAAGGGCGCGCGCGACCCGTATATCCTGCGTTCCCACGACGGGAAGAAGTTCTATCTGCTGGCGACCGATTTATCCATCAACCGCCATCCCGACTGGCATCGGGCCGTCCAGGCGGGCAGCAGGTCGCTCGTAATCTGGGATTCGGAGGATTTGGTCCATTGGTCCGAACCTCGGCTCGTCAGCGTGGCCCCCGCCGATGCCGGCTGCGCCTGGGCGCCCGAGGCCATTTACGACGAGGATACGCACGACTACCTCGTGTTTTGGGCCTCCCCCACCGCCCGGGACCACTTTGCCAAGCAGAGGATCTGGGCCGCCCAGACGACGGACTTCATCACTTTCGGTCCGCCGTTTCTCTACGTCGAAAACCAGGGCAATGTCATCGACGCCGACATCGTCAAGGCCGAGGGAAAATACTACCGTTTCTCGAAAGACGAGACCCACAAGGCCATCAAGATGGAGGTCAGCGACCAACTCATCGGCCACTGGCGGGATGTGCCGAATTTTTCGCTCGCCAGCATGGTTGGCTATGAAGGACCCGAGTGCTTCCTGCTGGAACCGGCGATCCACGGCCACCCGCCGACCTGGTGCCTGATCCTGGACTATTACAGCCGCCGGGGCGGCTATACGCCCTTTGTCAGTCACGACCTCGCCACCGGACAATTCACTCGCATGCCCGCCATGCACTTTCCCTTCAAGTTTCGCCACGGCTTTCCCCTGGCGATCACCGCCGATGAATATAGCCGGCTCAAGGCCGCCTATGGTGAGGCCGCGCCCGCGCGATAGACGAGGCGCGCGTCGGCGTGAGGAAGGGCGAAGGCGAAGCCGATGTCATTTTGGGCAAAATGCACGCGGCCGCGGAATCGAAATGCGGGAGTTGGTGAGTAGAGGAGCAAACGCCCGTCGACCGACGCCTCGACGCCCCGGTCGCCAAACACCAAGTCGATTCGCTTGCCGCAAAGTTCGTCGAACGACCGGGGTGGGCTGTTTACGACTTGTCCGCCCCAGTGGTCCACGCCCAAACAGACATGACCCGAGTCCAGGTGCCTGATGAAAATCAGATCGGCCGCGCCGGCGGACCCGACGTACGCCACCGGTTCCACCACGCCGTCGGCAAGCGCCGAGAGTTTCTGGATCACGACCGTCGCCCGGGCCTCCCGGCGGTGCCAGGTCATGGCCGCAGCGACGATCCAAATCGCGAGCCCGGCGGATAGCGTCACGGTGGATCCCTGGATCCACAGCCGCTTGCGCTCGCGAGCGGTCGGCCCTGCCCCGTCCGGATGGCGGTGCCCCAGTCGACGCAATATCCGGTTGAGTGGCGACGAGTAGAATCGAAAAGCCAGCACGCTGAAGAAAAGAATGGGGAGAATCGCC
>CAZWMF010000236.1:0-4935 GCA_964634535.1 uncultured Opitutaceae bacterium
ATCACCGCGACCAATTCCACGGTGGACCTGGGTGGGACCTTCACCTTGGCGAATCTGGGCACGTTCAATCCGGCCGGTGGCTCTGTGAATCTTACCGGGACCCTCTCCAACACGGGCACGACACTCGCCCTGACCAATGCGACGGAGAGCTGGGCCCTGGTCGGCGGAACAATTCGGGGCGGTTCCGTAACCACGAGCGGAAGCGCCACGCTGAGCTTGGGAGCCGGCGCCAGCGGGACGCTGGATGGAGTGACCTTGGGCAGCAACATGAGCGTCACCGGTGGCCGGCTGACGGTGCTCGACGGGCTCACCTTGGGGAGCGGCGTCGCGCTGACCGTGCAGACCGCCTCGGGCAACACGGCGAGTCTGACCTTCAATGGCACTCAGACCTTGGGCGGAACCGGCACGCTGCTGCTGACCGGTCCGCAGTACTCCGACGCGGTCTATGTGCAGGGCGGTGGCAGTTCGTCGAACGCAGCCGCGTTGACGATCGCCTCGGGCGTGACGGTGCGGTTGGCGTCGGGCTCGTCGGCCAGCGCCACCCTGACCGGCTACTACCAATATGACGGGATCGTCAACTTGGGCACGATCAGCGCCGAGGCGGGTGGGCAGACGTTGACCGTCGGTTCGGTGGGTTCGGCCGGTGTGACCAATGACGGGATCATCCAAGCGATCAACGGCTCGACGCTCGTCCTGAACAACCTGACCGGCGGCACGGGCACGGTGAGCGCCAACGCGGCGACGCTCAGCCTGGGCGGATCTTGGATCAACGCCGGAATCATCGCGGCGACCAATGCCACGGTGAACCTGGGCGGCATGTTCACCTTGGCCAATCTCGGCACCTTCAATCAGACGGGCGGCACGGTCAACGTGACCGGAACGCTGATCAACACCGGAACGGCGCTCAATTTGGGCGGCGGGTGGGCGGTGGTGGGCGGCACCATCCGGGGTGGCACCGTCGCGGGCAGCGGGGGCGCGGCGTTGACCCTGGGTGCCGGCACCGTTGGAACGCTGGACGGCGTGACCTTGGCGAGCGACTTGACCGTCAACGGCGCCAGCCTGACGGTGCTCGACGGGCTGACCCTGGCGAACGGCGTGACCGTTACCCTGCAGGCGCCGTCGGGTTATAACGCGTCCCTCACTTTTCGGGGCACGCAGACGCTCGGCGGGACCGGCACGCTGCTGCTCACGGGCGCGCAAAATGCCGATTTGGTTTATGCGCAGGGCGGCGGCAGTTCGACCAATGCGGCCGTGGTCACGATCGGGCCGGATGTGACCGTGCGACATGTTTCCGGATCCGGCACTTCTGCGACCCTGGGTGGATCCTACCCCTGGGACGGATTCATCAACCAAGGCACGGTCAGTGCCGAGGCCGGCGGTCGGACCCTCACGATCGTCGGAGCCCAGTTTACGAACCAGGGTTCATTGGCCGCCCTCAATGGCGAGACTTTGGCGATCTCCCCGTCGGTTTCGATCAACGGCACCGGCCAATTCAACAGTTCGGCGGCCAGCGCGGTGGAGGTGGCCGGCAACCTGATCGGCACGACGACCGCGATCGCCCTGTGCAACCCCCAGGGGACCACCCTGTTCGACGGATCGGGCAGTGCGAACACCCCGCAGTTGCTGGAAGCAATGAGCAATGACCTCGGCAACGTGGCCGGAGGATTTACCGGAAATTTTGCCTACGGCTCGCTGGTCCTGAGTCGCACCACGTATGTCGAACTGGTCGACCAGTCGCGCAATTCCGCCGGGATGGCGGATGCGGTCTACGCCAACTCGATCATCGTGCCGGCCGGCTGCACGCTCAATCTGAACAACCTGCATCTGTATGCCCGGGGCGTGCAGGTGGCGGGCACGGTGGTCAATGGCACGATCAGCCAGATTCCCAACGCCGGTCCCTTGACGCTCGGGGCGGAGACGGCGGGCAATCTGGCCGCGGCGGGCGAATTGGACGAATGGACCTTCTTCGAACGGGCCGGCCGCACCGTAAGCGTGCTCGTGAATCCCGGCACGAGCGGCGCGCCGATCGCGGTCGCGCCACTCCTGCAATGGGCGAACGTTCAATTGCTCGATGCCAGCAACCACGTGCTTGCGACCAACGCGGATACGGCGGCGGGCGGCGTGGTGTCGCTCAGCAATGTCGTCATCCCGGCCGACGGCACCTACAAGATTCACGTCAACGCCGCAGCGGGGAATACCGCCGCCACGGGCAACTACATGATCGGGGCGTGGGATGTCACCCCCAACGTCCTTTCCCTGAACCTGGGCCAACTGGCCACCGGCAAAATCGTTTCGCCCTTCGGCCTCGACCAATGGAATTTCTCGGCCACGGCCGGACAGCAAATCCAGTTCAACCTGCAGGCCGGATCGACCTCGGGCATCGCCTTCAAGCTGACCGGTCCCGGCGGCTATGTTGGCTTCACCGATTTATCCGCCAACTCTCCCCTGATCGACCTGCCGTCCTCGGGCAACTATTCCTTGAGCGCCTACGGTCTGAATGGTGCGACCGGCGCCTACAGTTTTGTGATGCCCTTGACCAGCGTCTCGGCGCTGGCCCTGGGCACGCCGTTCAGCGGCACCTGGTCGGGCTCCGGCCAGGCGGAGTTGTTCAAGATCACCGTGACCGGCAACGATCCCCTCTCGTTGATCCTGGCCGACGCCGCGGCGGCCGATCACACGGAAATCTACGCCCGCTTCGGGGCCGCCCCCACGCGGGATGCCTATGATTTTGCGGCCAACGGCGCCGGGGCCAACCATAGCCTGCTCGTGCCGGCGGCCACGGCCGGGACGTGGTACGTCCTGGTTTACGGCGAGTCGATCCCGTCGAATTCAGGCGGCTTCTCGCTCGACGCGCTGTCCGGCGAGATCGTCCTGACCCAGGTTTCGCCGAGCCAGGGCTCGACCAGCGTCGACACCACTGTGACCGTGAACGGCGCTGGCTTTAACGCCGGTTCGCGCGTTTCGCTGCTGGCCAGCGGCGGTCCGTCCTACGCCGCCGCCACTTCGAGCACCGACCTGCCGACGCAAATCACCGCCACGTTCACCGCTGGGTCGGTGCCGGCCGGCACCTATTCCCTGGTGGTTACCCAGGGCGACGGATTCTCCGCCCAGCTGCCGTCGGCGGTGACCCTGGTCCAGGCCGGCCAGGCCGTCCTGACGACCCACGTCGAGGTGCCGAATCCAATCGGTCGGCATATCGCCTCGGTCATTTACGTCGACTACGCCAACACCGGCACCGCGCCGATGCCGGCGCCGTTGCTGATCCTGGGCGCGACCAATCCGAGCGGCCAGCACGGCGCCTTGATGACGCTCAACAGCGCCCTGCAAACGTCCGGATTCTGGACGTCGGCCACGCCGGCGGGCTATGCGCAGTCGGTCGAAATCTTGGCGAGCGGGGCCATCCCTGGGGTGCTGGCGCCGGGCGAGTCGGGCCGGGTGCCCGTATATTATGCCGGCTGGCTGACCACCCAATGGGACTTCACCGATTCCACGCTCAATTTCTCCCTGACCACGTTGCAGGCGAGCGACACCACCGCGGTCAACTGGGCGCAGGCCGAGTCGACCATGCAGCCGGCGGGGATTTCGAGCAGCGCCTGGCACGTCGCGTATGCGGGCCTCTTGGCCCAGCTGGGCGCGACGGCCGGCGGCTATGTGCAGGTCCTGGACAACGCCGCGACCTACCTCGGGCGGTTGGGCGAGAACGTCACCGATGTGAATCAATTGTGGAGTCTGGCGGTCGCCGAATCCGAGAACCTTTGGCCGGTGCCGAGCCTGGGCGCCACGGTGGATGACTCGCTGCCCATGCCGGGGGCGCTGAGCTTGAGCTTCGGGCGCGCGTTTAACGAGACGATTCCGGGCCGGTTTCGGGCCGGCCCCTTCGGTCTGGGCTGGTATACCGACTGGCAGCAGGCGCTGAGCGTGGGCTCGGACGGCACCGTGACGGTCACCGCGGGCAACGGGGTGAATTCGATCTACCAACCGGACAGCCGCACCACCGGCAATTACTTCTCGCAGCCGGGCGACACCGCGACCTTGACCGCGGGCAACGGCGGCGGCTACACGCTCACCGCCGCCAACGGCACGGTGACCGTCTTCAATGCGAACGGCACGCTCGCCTCGGTCGCGGATCCGAACGGCAATCGGATCACCGCCGCCTACACCGGCGGCCTGCTCACCAGCCTGACGGCCTCGTCCGGGCCGTCTCTCACGCTGGCCTATTCGGCGGGCGTGGTTTCGACGCTCACCGATTCGGCCGGCCGGGTGACGACCTACGGCTACGACAGCTCCGGCCAATATCTCACCTCAGTGACGCAATACGACGGCCGCACGACCACCTTCGCCTACAACACGACGAGCGGCGCGGCGGCGCTCAACGCGTTAGCCTCGATCACGCTGCCGGATGGTTCGCACCGGCTGATGACGTACGACTCCCTGGGACGCTTGGCGAGCGCGGCGGCCGATGGCGGCGCCCTGGCCCAGTCTTTCGCCTACACCAATGGCCAGGTCGCCATCACGGACGGCGCCGGCGCGACCAACACGGTTTGCTTCGACCAAAACGGCGAAGTGGCCAAGACGGTCGACCCCTTAGGCAATCCGACCTTCTTCGCGCACGATCAGAATCAGAATCTCGCCGAGGTCACCAATGCGCTGGGCGCCTCGGCCACGTTCACCTGCAACGCGCTCGGCCAGGTGACCAGCGCCACCGACTTCCTCGGCAACACCGCGAACTTTGTCTACGGTGGACCCCAGAATCAGCTCACCGGCTCGACGGATGCCAACGGCAACGCGACGGCCTTCGCCTACAGCGCGACCGGGAACCTGCTGACGACGACCTGGGCCAACGGCCAGGGGGAAACCCTGACTTACGATCCCCAGGGCGACGCGCTTTCCTTCACCAACGCGGCCGGCGTGGCCACGCAATATACCCGCAATGCG
>CAZWMF010000236.1:4945-6510 GCA_964634535.1 uncultured Opitutaceae bacterium
CGGCCAAGTAACCAGCGCGGCGTTCGCCGACGGCACGAGCTACGCCTACACCTATGACCCCCACGGCCAACTCGCCACGGCCACCGACAGCCTGGGGGTTATCACCTTCACCCACGATGCGGCGAGCGGCCGGTTGACGGGCGTCGCCTATCCCAACGGCAAGACGCTGGCCTTCACCTACGACGCGGCGGGCCGGCGCACGAAACTGGTCGATCAGGACGGGTTCACCGTGAATTACACCTACAACAGCCTCGGTCAGCTGAGCGCACTGGACGACGGGGGCTCGGGTCCCCTGGTCACCTACGCCTACGATGTCACCGGTCGCTTGAGCCAGAAGACCAATGGCAACGGCACGTATGCCACCTACACCTATGACGCAGACGGCGAACTCTTGCATCTGATCAACTATGCGCCCGGCGGCGCGGTGAGCAGCCGCTTCGATTCCACCTACAACACGATCGGCCTCAAGACCGGCGAGGTCTCGGTCGACGGGGCTTGGACCTACACCTACGACGCGGGCGGCGAACTCGTCCATGCGGTGTTCACGCCGAACGGCACGAGCGGAGCTTCGGCCCAGGATTTGGCGTACGCCTACGACCGGGCGGGCAACCGCACCTCCACGGTGATCAACGGGCAAACCACCGCGTATGTCGCCAATGTGCTCAATCAATATGCGAGCGTCGGGGTCGCGACCTACTCGTACGACGCCAACGGCAATCTGGCCTCGGACGGCGTCGCGACCTATGCGTACAACAACGTCAACCAGTTGATCGGCACGATCACCGCGTCGACCACGGCGACCGCCCGTTACAACGCCCTGGGTCAGCGGGTTTACACCAATACCAACGGGGCTGTCACTCAGTTCGTGATCGATCCGGTCGGCCCGGGCAACGTCGTCAGCACCTACGCGACCGGCGGGGCGACGACCGCGCATTACGCGTTCGGGCTGGACTTAAACAGTCAGATCGCGGGCAGCACGACCTCCTACTATGATTTTGATCCGCTGGGCAGCACGGTCGGCGTGAGCGGTCCGGCCGGCACCTACACGGCCCAGACCAGCTATCTGCCGTTCGGCGGGGTCCGCACGAGTACCGGAACCGCCGGGCTGTTCCAATACATCGGGCAAAATGGCTGCGAGCAGGATGCGCCGACGGCGGTGCTGATGAAGTTCCGCACCTTCAGCGCCCCGCTCGGCCGGTTTCTCAGCGTGGATCCCCTCGGTATATCCGGCGGCGACCTGAATCTCTATCGGTACGCGTTCAACGACCCGATCGGCTCCAAGGATCCGCTGGGCCTTTCGTCCCTGAGCCAGATTCTGTCCGCCTTGGGCAGCGCGGCGGTGCGCCCGGGCTTCGCCTTTGGCCAACTCGGCGCGCTCTTGCCGCCCAAGACGCCCCCGATGGTTGCCGGTATCATCGGCAGCGCGGCCGGGCGATACGTGGGGGTAGCCATCGCCCGCCAATACGGCACGACCACCGGCACCTGGCAGCCGGCCGCGGCCGGAGCGGTGATCCTCGGGCCGCCGGTCGGGGCGGGGGTGGGCGCTCTGCCGGGCGGCCTGTCCG
>CAZWMF010000237.1:0-6476 GCA_964634535.1 uncultured Opitutaceae bacterium
GTAATACCAGGCGCGATCGGCTTCGGATAATTCGCCGACTTTGACGTCGGAAGCGTCCGACCGGGCCGACTCAAAACGCCGCAGATCCGCCGAGGCCAGGCCGAACCGCAGGTGCCAGGCCGATCCATGGGGACCGCCCGACTCGGCGAGCGCCTGCTGCGCCTCGGCCGGACGGCCCGCGTCCAATAGCGCGGTCGCCAAAGCCAGGCCCAGCCCGGCCCGGTCGGCCCCCGGAGCATCCCGCAGCCGCCGATAAATCTCCACGGCCACCGTCGGAAATCCGAGCTCCTCCGCCCGATCGGCGGACAACCGATCCAGCCCCAGCCAGCTCTGCGTCGGCGCAGCCTCCGGAGCGAAGGGCACCGGACGATTGAGCGGTCCCGGGGCCGCCCGCACTCCCAGGACGCCTAAAAGGCAGAGGAGTCCGATAAGTTGCTTTCCCACAGCCTCGATCCCTGCACTTTCCGGGGCCGGACGGCAAGCCTCCCCCGCCTTCGCCTGTCGGCTACGGCGGGCAAGGCCCGCTACGGGGCGACTGGCCCGTCTGTCCTCATACTTGCAGATGGGCCAGGCTTGCCCCCCTACCGGCGTGTCTTGAATCAACCCTACACTGCCGAGCGGTCTCACCCGTTCTGGGCTTAAGCGCGAAACGACCATTCGTCCTAGTTCTTCCACCTGAGTCCGCCCGGAGCCCCGGCGCGTTTTGAATTGAACCCACTCTGCCGAGGCGTCCGCCTTCGCCTGGCGGCTATGGCGCGACGAGGCCAACGGTCCGAACATTTCCAACTCAGCCCGCCCGGAGCCCGCGTACCGGCGCGTCTTGAAATAAACCTACCCTGCGGGGGCGTGGCGCAGCTCATCAACGACCTCTGGGACCGTCTGCGCCGCCCGCTCCACTGCGCGGATCACTCGGTCCGGTTTGGGCGTTGTCTGGGCATTGCGGAGCTTGCCCCCGCAGGGTAGGTTTATTTCAAGACGCGCCGGTACGCGGGCGGAGGCTATCCTCGGACGTTGCCGTCCCCGCAAAATTCGCTATAGTGGCACCCTGGCGCATGTCCCCCGACCTCACCGAACTCTACCAGCAAGTCATTCTCGACCATAACCGGCGTCCCCGCAATCGCGGGCGCCTGCCCAACGCAAACCGGGTCGCCCACGGCGACAACCCAAGCTGCGGCGACCAATGCGATGTGTTTCTGCGCCTTGAGGACGGCAGGATCGCGGACATTTCCTTCGACGGGTCGGGCTGCGCGATCTCCCAAGCCAGCGCCTCGCTCATGACCACGCTGCTCAAGGGCAAGTCGGCCGAGGACGCGCAGGCCCTGTCCCGGGATTTTTTCGACATCGTGACCACCGGGCACGAGCCCGCCGAGATCAACGATCTGGCCGCGTTCGCCGGCGTGCACGCCTTTCCCGCCCGGATCAAGTGCGCGACGCTCGGCTGGCATGCCGCCCTCAACGCCCTCAAGGGCGAAACCACCCCGACGACCACGGAAAGCCATGTCGATTGACTCCCGGGTGCGGGACGACTTCCCCGCACTGGCGCAGACCGTCCATGGCAAGCCGCTGGTTTACCTCGACAACGCCGCGACCACCCAGAAGCCGCGGACGGTGATCGACGCGCTCGCGAACTTTTATCGGCACGACAACGCCAACGTCCATCGCGGCTTGCACGAGTTGTCGATGCGTTCGACCGATGCCTATGAAGGCGCCCGCGCGCGGGTGGCCAAATTCATCGGCGCGGCCGCGCCCGAGGAGATCGTGTTCACCCGGGGCACCACCGAATCGATCAACCTCGTCGCCGCCAGCTGGGGCGGCGCCCACGTCAAGGCGGGCGACACGATCCTCCTGACCGAAATGGAGCACCACAGCAATCTCGTGCCCTGGCAGCTCCTGGCCGAGCGCAGCGGCGCCCGCCTGCGGTACGTGCCGGTCACCGGCGACGAGGGCCTGCTCGACCAGGCGGCGCTCGACCGGCTGCTCACGCCGGAGGTGAAGCTGTTCGCCTTCACCCACATGTCGAACACGCTCGGGACGATCAATCCGGTCGCCGACCTGTGTGCGCGCGCCCGGCGGGTCGGCGCCGTCACGGTCGTCGACGCCGCCCAGTCGAGCGGGCACCTGCCGGTCGACGTCCGGCTATTGGATTGCGATTTTCTGGCATTTTCGGGGCATAAGATGGCCGGACCCACCGGCATCGGCGTCCTCTACGGCCGGCGGGCGCTGCTCGACGCCATGCCGCCCTGGCAGGGGGGCGGCGGCATGATCGAACACGTGGATTTCCTGGCCAGCCGGTGGAAGCCGTCGCCCGAGCGATTCGAGGCCGGCACGCCCAACTTCGCCGACGCGGCGGCGCTCACACCGGCCTGCGACTATTTGGATGGCCTGGGCCGCGCCGAGATCGCCCGCCACGATCAGGCGCTCGGAGAACTCGCCTATGAACGGCTGCGGGAAATACCGGGCATTCGCATCCTGGGGCCAAGCCGGGGACGGGGCGGCGTCGTCAGCTTCGCCCTGGCCGGCGTCCACGCTCACGACGTGGTCACCTGGGCCGACCAGGACGGCATCGCCCTGCGCGGCGGCCACCATTGCAACCAACCCCTGATGAAGCGCCTGGGGCTGGCCAGCACGGCGCGGGCGAGTTTCTACGTTTATAACACGCCGGCGGATATCGACGCCCTCGTGGCCTCCCTCCACCGCACGGTCAAGTTCTTCGCCGGCTGACCAAAGGGGCCGCCGCCGATTCGTTGGATCGGACGCCGGCAAGGGATACAGGCCGGGCGGAGGGCTCGTCGGAAGATGGGAACGGCGGCCGCGGCATTCGGGGCCCTGCGGCGCCGCGCCCGGCGCTCGGGCCGGAGCAAAAATGCTGGCCGGCCGGCCGGACCTGGGTTAATTGGGGCTCGCCTGCATCCATCACAAATTGTGGTCGCAAATGCGGCCATCCCTTTGGGGCTCGGCCTTCGGCCTCGCCATCTCCGCGTCGGCGCGCTCCGTCCGGCGAATCTGTTTCCACGTCCGGTTCTGTGACGAAGAATGCAGGCCAAGCCTTTTCGCCATGCCCACCCTTGCCACCACGATTGACGGCCTCGCGCTTCCAAATCCGTTCGTGATCGCCTCGGGGCCGCCCGGCACGAATCTGAGCGTCATCACGCGCGCCTTTCGCGAGGGCTGGGGGGCGGTCATCGCCAAGACGGTCAGCCTCGAGGCCTCCAAAGTCGTCAACGTCAGTCCCCGCTATGCCAAGTTGCACGCGGCCAATGGCGAAGTCATCGGCTGGGAGAATATCGAGCTGATCAGCGACCGGCCGTTCGCCGTGTGGCTCGACGAATTCAAGAAATGCAAGGACCTGCATCCCCACGGCGTGCTGATCGCCTCGATCATGGAGGAATATCGGCGGGACGCCTGGGTCGAGATCGTCGAGCGCTGCCAGGCGGCGGGAGTGGACGCCTTCGAGCTCAACTTCTCCTGTCCGCACGGCCTGCCCGAGCGCAAAATGGGCGCGGCGATGGGCCAGGACCCCGAGATTCTGGAGGAAGTTTGCAGTTGGGTCAAAGCCGCCGCCCGCAAGCCGTTCTGGGCGAAAATGACGCCGAACATCACCCACATCGAGGAACCGGGCCGGGCCGCCTTGCGCGGCGGAGCCGACGGCCTGAGCGCCATCAACACGATCCGCTGCGTCATGGGCGTCAATCTCGACACGCTGCGGCCCGAGCCCACGGTCGAAGGCTACACCACCCCGGGCGGTTACTCGAGCCGCGCGGTCAAGCCGATCGCCCTGCGGATGGTGATGGAGCTGGCCGCGCTGATCGGCGCCGAATTTCCCGGCCGGTCGCTCTCGGGCATCGGCGGCATCGAAACGGGCGAGGATGCCGCGCAATTCATCCTGCTCGGGGCCGACACGGTCCAGGTGTGCACCGGCGTGATGAAATTCGGCTACGAGTGCGTGAAGCCGATGTGCGACCAACTGCTCGCCTTCATGGCCAAGCACCGGTTCGAGACCCTGGCCGATTTCCGCGGCCGCAGCCTGCCCTACTTCACCACCCACGCCGATCTCGTGCAGCGCCAGGCGGCCCGCAAAGCGGCCCGCCAGGCCACGGCGGCCGGTCCCGCGGTGAAGAGCGATGGCGAGTGGCGCGGCGACGACTTCACCAAACAGTCCGACGCGCTGTCCCGCGAATGACCGCGCCCGCGCTCGAGCCCTGTCCCCTGTTCATCGGCGGCGAATGGGTCCGCGGCCACTCCGGCGGCACCCCGGTCTACAACCCGTCGACCGGCGCGGTGATCGCCGAATGCCCGGCCGGCGGAGCCGCCGAGGTCGACGCCGCCGTGCGGGCCGCGGCCGACGCCTTTCCCGCGTGGCGGGAGACGCCCGCCGCGGACCGGGCCCGGATCTTTTTCCGGTACCGCCAGCTCGTGGAGGCCAATTTCGACCGGATCTGCCTGGCCGTCACCCGCGAGCACGGCAAGACCCTGGCGGAGGCCCGCGGCAGCGTGCACCGTGGAATCGAGAATATTGAATACGCCTGCGGCATCCCGTCGCTGCTTTTCGGAGATACCCTGGAAAACCTGGCCCGCGGGGTGGACTGCGAAACCCTGCTCCAGCCGCTCGGCGTGTGCGCCGGCATCACGCCCTTCAATTTTCCGGCGATGGTGCCCCTGTGGATGTTTCCGCTCGCGCTCGCCTGCGGCAACACCTTCGTCCTCAAGCCTAGCGAAAAGGTCCCGCTGTCGGCCGTCCTCCTGGTGGAACTGCTCGCCCAGGCCGGGCTGCCGCCCGGCGTCCTCAATCTCGTGCACGGCGGCCGGGAGGCGGTCGACGCCCTGCTCGTCCATCCGCAGGTGCGCGCGATTTCCTTCGTGGGCTCGTCGCCGGTCGCCCGGTCGATTTTCGAGACGGGCACCCGCCACGGCAAGCGGGTGCAGGCCAATGGCGGCGCCAAGAATTATCTGGTGATCATGCCCGATGCCGACGTCGCCCGGACGGTCGAGGCGGTGGCGACCGCCGCGTTCGGCTGCGCGGGCGAGCGCTGCATGGCCGGTTCAACCGCCCTCGCGGTCGGCGCCGCGGGCGAGCGGGTGCTGCCCGCCCTCGTCGAGGCGGCGCGCCGCATCCGGGTCGGCCCGACCGATCGTCCGGCCCAGCCCGACATGGGCCCGGTGATCACCGCCCAGCACCGCGATCGGGTCGCGCGGCTCGTGTCGGGCGGCGAGGCGGCGGGCGCGCGGGTCGTCTGCGACGGCCGCGACGTTCAAGTTCCGGAGGCCCCGCACGGTTTCTTCCTGGGCGCGACCATCGTCGACGAGGTTCGGCCGGAAATGCGCCTGGCCCAGGAGGAGGTCTTCGGACCCGTGCTCAACGTCATGCGGATGGCGGACCTCGACGCGGCGATCGCCGCGGCCAATCGGTCGGCCTTCGGCAACGGCGCGGCGATTTTCACGCGCTCGGGGGCGGCGGCCCGCGAATTCAAGCACCAGGTCAAGGCGGGCATGGTGGGCATCAACGTCGGCGTGCCCGCGACCCTGGCCATGTTCCCCTTCACCGGTTGGGGCGAGTCGTTCTACGGCGACCTGCACATCCAGGGCCGCGAAGCCGTGCAATTCTACACCCAACAGAAAGTGATCACGACCCGCTGGTTTGGCGGTGCGGTCGACGACGTCTGGAAAAAATGAGGATCCGGAAATGCTGCTGATCAAAAATGGCGAAATCGTGACCGCGGCGGGCCGCGCCCTCGCGGACGTCTACTGCGAGGGCGAGACGGTCACCGCCCTCGGCCGCAATCTGCCGGCCCCGGCCGGAGCGACCGTCATCGACGCCACCGGACTCTACGTCTTCCCCGGATTCATCGATCCGCACGTCCACATTCACCTGCCCTTCATGGGCACCCATGCCAAGGACACCTATGAGAGCGCCAGCCGCGCCGCCTTGATCGGTGGCACGACCACCCTGATCGAAATGTGCTGCCCGGCCCGCGGGGACGACGCGCTCGCCGGCTTCGAGCTGTGGCTCGGCCGGGCGGAGGGCCAATCGGCCTGCGATTTCACCTTCCACATGGGCGTGACCCGCTTCGACGCGGACACCCCCGCCCAGCTGCGCGAAATCGTCCGGCGCGGGATCAGCTCGTTCAAAATCTTCCTCGCCTATGCCGGCGCCTTCGGCATCGACGACCGCGAACTGTACCACACGCTCAAGCTGGCGCGCGAATTGGGCGTGATCGTGACCGCCCACTGCGAAAATGAGACGTTGGTGGCGGAACGCCAACAGGAGCTGCTGGCGGCGGGCAAAACCGATCCGGGCCAGCATCACGAAAGCCGGCCGCCCGCGGTGGAGGCCGAGGGCGTGAGCCACTTCCTGGCCTTCGCCGAGGCGACCGGCGCCGAGACTTATATCGTGCACTTGAGCTGCAAGGAGGCCCTCGATGCCGCGCTCGCCGCGCGCCGGCGCGGCGTGAAGGTGGGGATCGAAACGCTCATCCAGT
>CAZWMF010000238.1:0-6468 GCA_964634535.1 uncultured Opitutaceae bacterium
GGGCCGAAACTCGGTGGCGCTGCGCCAACCCGACCACCCGATCGCGCGGCGGATGCTCGCCCTGACGCCGCACCCTTTCGCCGCCCCGAGCGCCAATCCGTTTGGCTACATCAGTCCGACGACGGCCGAGCATGTGCAGACCGGCCTGGGCGGGAGGATCCGCCATATTATCGACGGCGGGGCCTGTCCGATCGGCGTCGAATCGACGATCGTCGACCTGCGCGATCCCGAGCGGCCGCGCCTGTTGCGGCCGGGCCGGGTCAGCCGGGCCCAAATCGAGCGGGCGCTCGGACGGAAACTGGCCGCCGGACCGGCCGGATCCGACCGGCCAACCCGGCGCGGTTTGATCGCCCCGGGGCGGCTCGCGCGCCACTACAGCCCGCACACGCCTCTCGTCCTGCACACCCGCATCGCCGAATCGGCCGCCCGGCGCAGTCCGGCCAACGAAGCCTGGCTATTCCTGCGGCGGCCGCGATTGGCCGGTCCGCACATATTCCATCTGGATAAACGCGGGCGATTGCCCGAAGCGGCCCGCCGCCTATTCGCAATCCTGCGCCAGCTCGACGCCGGTCCCTGGCGCCGGATTCATGTGGAACTGGCCCGGGGGGCCGGTCTGGCCGAAGCGATCAACGACCGCTTGCGCCGCGCCGCCGCCCGCCCGGGCTGACCCGGCGGGTCCGGCCCACTTGCGTCCATCGGGCGCGCTCCGCGGCCGCCCCGCGGCGGGATCCCGGTCGTTCGTCCCGACCCAGCCAGAATCCGGGCGGGACCGCTTCGCCTCAGACCAGGCGGCCCAGCTCGGCCAGGATGCGCTCGTTCTGTTCCGCCGTGCCCACCGTGATCCGGAGCCACTCCGGAAGGGCGTAGGGGACGAGCGGCCGGACGATGACGCCGCGGCGCTGGAGCGCCTCGAACCAGCGCGGGCCCTCGCCCACCCGCACCAGGAGGAAATTGGCCACGCTGGGCACCCAGGGCAGGCCGAGCCGGTCGCAGCCCTGCTCGAGCTGACGCAGGCCCGCCCGGTTCGCCTGCGCGCAGCGCGCGACGAATGCCGTGTCGTCGAGGGCGGCGAGCGCGGCCGCCTGGGCGATGGCGTTGGCGTTGAATGGCTGGCGGACCCGATTGAGGAGCCCGGCCAGTTCGGCTGAGGAGTAGCTGTAGCCCAGGCGCAGGGACGCCAGCCCGTAGATCTTGGAAAAGGTGCGCAGGCAGACCACCGGGCGGCCCTCGGCGATCAGGGGCCGCAAGTCCGCCGGATTGTCCTGGTATTCCGCATACGCCTCGTCGAAGGCCAGCACCACGTGCGGGGGCAGGCTGCGGGCAAAGGCGAGGAGTTCGGCCGGGGAATTCGCCGTGCCGGTCGGATTGTTCGGACAGCCCACGTAGACAAGCCGGGTCCGGTCGGTCACGGCCCGGGCCATCGCGGCCAGGTCGTGGGTGTGCGCCTGCAGGGGCACCTCGACCGCCCGGGCGCCGAAGAGCAGCGTCACGATGCGGTACACCACAAACGCCGGCCGGCCCATCACGACCTCGTCGCCGGGTCGGAGGAATACGTGGCCCAGCAGCTCCAAGATCTCGTTGGAACCGTTGCCGGTCACGAACTGGTCCGCGGCCAGGCCGAACCGCGCCGATAGCTTCTGGCGCAGCGCAAACGACGCGCCGTCCGGGTACAGTTGGCCCTGCGCCAGGGCCTGCCGCGCGGCCGCGACCGCCATGGGCGAGGGCCCGTGCGGGTTCTCGTTCGAGGCCAGTTTGATGATTTGGGCGAGGTCGAGGCCCAGTTCGCGGGCCACGTCCTCGATCGGCTTGCCCGGCTCATAGACCGGCTGGGTCAGGACCGAAGGATTGACGAGTTCGGTGAGTTTCATCGGCGGCTGGGGACCAAGACGGTGGTCATGCCGGCGAGGCGGGCGGCGTCGATGCCGGGCTGGGCATCCTCAAAAACCAGGCAGGCCTTCGGATCGACGCACATCCGCCGGGCGGCGAGGAGGAACATGTCGGGGGCGGGCTTGCCGCGACCCGGCGGAACGTCGAGCGGGGTGATCACGATCCGGAAAATGTCGTCCAAGCCGGTGAGCCGCAACGCCGGCAGCGCCACGTCGGGCGTGCCGCCGGTGACAATCGCCACGGGCTTGGTCCGCGCCATGCGACGGGCAAAATCGGCCACCGGTTCGATCACGGTCACTTGGGCGAGGTTGTCCTTGTAGATGTTCTCCTTGACCTCCATCACCTCGACGGCGTCGAAGTCCAGCCCGTAGTGGCGCCCGAACAATTCGGCCACCTTCACCGTCGGCACCCCGCCCAAACTGTAGAACAGATCCTGATCCAGCGGCTGGCCCAAGCCGAAACGGCGCATCGCTGCGTCCCAGGCCAGGTAGTGGGCGGGCATCGTGTCGACCAGGGTGCCATCGAGGTCAAAAAGGTAGCCGGCGAACTCGCCGGGCGGAATATCGAGGACCATAAATGCGAAGAAAGGAGGATTGAAACGGACCGACAGATTCACTGCAATCGCCTTTGCCGGAGGAAGCCAAACCCCTATGAAAAAATATCTTGTCGAGTTTATTGGGACGTTCTTTCTCGTCTTCACGGTCGGGGCCACGGTCATCCCGCCGGGCGCCGGTCCGCTGGCGCCGCTCGCGATCGGCGCCTCGCTGATGGTGATGATTTTTGCCGGCGGCCACATTTCGGGCGGCCACTACAATCCGGCGGTCACCCTGGCGGTCTGGCTGCGCGGCCGCTGCCCCAAGCGCGACGTCATTCCCTATTGGATCGCGCAATTGGCGGCCGCCTTCGTGGCCTCGTGGCTCATTTCCCATTTCAAACAGGAGAACGCCGCCCAGGAGCTGCCCATCGGGACCAAGGCGGCGATTTCGGCGGAGTTTCTGTTCACCTTCGCGCTGGCCTGGGTGGTCCTGCACACCGCCACGTCCAAGGAGACGGCGGGCAACAGCTTCTACGGATTGGCCATCGGCATGACCGTGATGGTGGGCGCATTTGCCGTGGGCAACGTATCCGGCGGAGCCTTCAACCCGGCGGTGGCCACTGGCATCACGCTGATGGGCCTGGCCCATTGGGACCACTTCTGGATCTACATCGTGGGCGAACTTTCGGGCGCGGCCTGCGCCGTGCTCGCCTACAAACTGGTCCACGGGACCGACTGACCCGGACCGGTCAGCGCCGGGGGCTGCCGCGATGAAGCCGGCTGGCGGTCTTGGGGGCCGCCTCGGCGAGCGTCTTCTCGTCGAACAATGCGGAATAGGTGTACGGGAAGCCCTCGATGCGCTTGCGCTCGATCGATGCGCCGATGAACCGCTCGATGCTCCGGGCGTCGCGCACGTCGTCCTCGGTCACGAGCGTGAAGGCGTCGCCGGTGTGCTGGGCCCGGCCGGTCCGGCCGATGCGGTGGACGTAGTCCTCGGGATTCTCGGGCACGTCGTAGTTGATCACGTGGGAGACGCCGGCGATATCCAAGCCGCGGGCGGCGATGTCGGTCGCGACCAGCACTTCGAATTTCCCGTTCTTGAATCCGTCGAGGGCCTCGATCCGCTCGCGTTGACTGCGGTCCGAATGCAGCACCCCGACGGTGTTGCCCTTGGTCTTGAGCCGGGCGGCGATGCGGTCGGCGCCCATGCGCGTGCGGCAGAAGATGAGCACGCTCTTGAATTCGGTCTGTTCGAGCAGCAGCTGCAGCAGGTCGAACTTCTGCGCGGCCACGACCGGATAAAACGCATGGGCGACGGTTTCGGCCGGCGAGCGCCGCTGACCGATGTCGACCTTGGTCGGTTCGTGCAGGGCCCAACCGGCCAGTTGTTCGATCTCGGGCGGAATCGTCGCGCTGAAGAACAGGGTTTGGCGCACGCGCGGGCAACGCTGCACGATGCGGCGCACGTCCGGCAGGAAGCCCATGTCCAGCATCCGGTCGACTTCGTCCAGGACGAGAATCTCGATCCGGTCGAGGTTGCAATTGCCCTGCTCCAAGTGATCGAGCAGCCGGCCCGGCGTGGCCGCGAGGATGTCCATCCCACGGCGCAAATCGTCGGTCTGCTTGCCGTAACCCACGCCGCCGTAGACGATCGTCACCCGCAGGTCGGTGAACTTGGCGAAGCGCTGGAACGCCTCCTCGACCTGCAACGCCAGTTCCCGAGTGGGCTCGAGAATGAGGCAGCGCATGCTGCCGTGGCCGCCAAGCCGCTGGATGATCGGCAGCGCAAAGGCCGCCGTCTTGCCGGTGCCGGTCTGGGCCGAACCGATCAGATCGCGACCGGAAAGGACGATCGGGATCGCCTGGGTCTGAATCGGGGTCGGATCCACATAACCCATCTCCTGAACGGCGTAGGCCAAGGCCGGAATGAGACCCATCTTGGTGAAGGCCGTGTCCATCGGCGGGATCTCCACCGGCACTGCGGGCTTGATCGGTTCGCGTCGGGGATGCTCGTACGGTTCTTCCCGACTGCGGCTGGGAAACCGTCGCTCGCCGCCCCGACGGCTCGGTCCGGCATCGCGCCGCTGATGTTCGCCGTCGCGGCGGCCCGGTTCGGCGTCGCGCCGACCGGAGGGACGCCGGCCCCGGTCTTCCCGTCCGTCCCCGGCCGGTTGGGTCCGGGATGGCGCTCCGCCTGAGCGCCCGGCCGGACCGCCCCGATGCGGGCCGCTGTCGCGTTGCTGGCCGCCGCGCGGTGCGGCCGGTCGGTCAGCGGGTCGGCTGGAGGCATGCTGGGCGCGCGCCGGAACGGGCTTGGATTCGGGAGCGGACGCGGGCGCGCCGCGCAACTTGGCGATCAACTTTCGGAACATAAGATATAAACGAAAGGATCAGTCTCTCTCGTTCGCCCCAGGTTGGCAACCATGGATACCAAGTCGGCCGCGCCCGGTGTCCGGCCTGCCGCACGCCCTGGCCAACCTCCGCCACAAGCTCCGGCGAATCGGGCGCCCTAACCCCCATACGGTTCACCCAAGAACTCTCCGAATCCGAGCCTAGAGGGAGATCGACAGGATGGAGGCGCTCGGCGCGCGTTAAGTAAAGCGTATTGGCCCCAACCCGAGTTTATGGGCCCTCCCGTGGCTCCCTGCCTTGCGCCCCAGCCACAGCTCGATCGGCTCCAGGCGTTTCTCTTGGGGCACGGAGCCATTTTCGCGGGTCTTGAATCGGACGGGATCGCCCCCCTGGAGCCTTGCGCTCTCCGCGGCGGGTCCCCAAAAAGGTCGAACTCCATCGAAAGCTCCGCGCCTTCCCGTCCGACGCAAGCCATCCCCACCCAACGCGTTCCCCCATCCCCATGACCACGATCCTGCGCATCGGTCTGTGGGCAGCCGCCGCGGCCGCCCTAAGCCCCGTCCTGGCCCGAGCCGAATTCAACGTGCGCACCTATGGCGCCGTTGGCGACGGCGTCGCCCTCGACACCGGGGCCATCGACCGGGCCATCGCCGCGGCGTCGGCCCAAGGCGGCGGCACGGTCGTGCTGCCGGCCGGCACATACGCCGCCTATACCATCCACTTGCGCAGCAATATCGAAATCGTGATCGAGTCGGGCGCGACGCTGCTCGCGGCCGAGCCCCGGTCCGGCGCCGGCTACGACGCGCCCGAGCCGAATTCGCCCAACGATCAATTCGAGGACTTCGGGCACAGCCACTGGCGGAACAGTCTGATCTGGGGCGAGAATCTCCATGATATCGTCATCCGCGGACCCGGGCGCATCTACGGTTTCGGCCTCAGCCGGGGCCACGGCGCCACCGTGCGCGACCAGACTCCCGAGGAACGGGACGCCCATCGGCCCGCCCCGCCCGGACCGCCGGTCGTCACCGGACAGCCGGGGCCCTTTGCCTACCCGAACGCCCGCGACTCGCTGCCCGCCGGCGTGGGGAACAAGGCGATCGCCCTGAAAAACTGCCGCAACGTTACGCTGCGCGACCTCACGATCTATCACGGCGGCCACTTCGGCATCCTCGCGACCGGGGTGGACAATCTGGTCGTCGCCAACCTCGCCATCGACACGAACCGCGACGGCATGGACATCGACAGCTGCCGCAACGTGCGAATCAGCGACTGCTCGGTCAATTCCCCGTACGACGACGGCATTTGCCTGAAGAGCGACTTTGGTCTCGGGGAAAACCGCGCCTGCGAGGACATCACAGTGACCAATTGCGTCGTCAGCGGCTTTGCGGAGGGCACGGTCCTCGCCGGCACCCGCGTGCCGGCCGAAACCACCACGCCGGCCTGCGGACGCATCAAGTTCGGCACGGAGTCGAACGGTGGATTCAAGAACGTGGCGATCGCCAATTGCGTGTTCGACCACTGCCATGGCCTCGCGGTGGAGGAGGTCGACGGCGGGTCGCTCGAGGACGTCGCGATCACGAATCTGACGATGCGCGAGCTAAACAATTCGGCGATCTACATCCGCCTGGGCGCGCGCAACCGCGGTCCGGTGGGCACGACGACGGGGGTCCTGCGGCGGGTGTCGATCAGCCATG
>CAZWMF010000239.1:0-6428 GCA_964634535.1 uncultured Opitutaceae bacterium
AAGCCATACTCGTAGCCGTTGCTCTTGTTGTTGGGGAGGGCCAGGCCCGTGTAGGAATTGAGCTGGGGCTGGGGATTGAAGGCCGTGCTCTTGTTCGCGTAGAGGTTAAGCCCGTCGACCACCTTGAAGGACGTGCCCATTTGATAGGTCCACGCCGCGGTGTTGTAATCGAAGCTTTGGTAGACGGCCGGCTCGGACGAGACGCTCGCTCCCTGACCATTGGGCGGCAGATTGTAATTGCGGACCTGGTCGCGCACGTAATCCCAGCGGCCGCCGAGCAGGAACGTCAGGCGATCCTTGAATAAGGATGCGTTTTCGCTGCCGAACAGGCCGTAGTCGCCGGATGCGATCCATTGATCGGTCGTGACACCGCTGTACGCTGCCGGATCGGACCCGTAGAGGGTGGTGTTCCAGCCGTAGCCGAGGGTGGACGGCGACCAAGTCGAAGCCGCCGTGTAGTAGCTGGCCCCCGATGGGTTATATGGGCTGTACAACGCGTAATAGTCGGTGGCCTGGGCGCCGGCGACCAAGGGGATCAGGGTCAGGGTCCGCTGGGACAATTCGTAATAGTCGCCGGTCAGCAGAAGCTTGTTTGCGACCGGTCCGGTGTCGAAGGTGAAGAGGTCGTCGAGTTGGGCGCCGCCGCCGCGCTGCGGCTTCCAATCGGCCTGGGGCTGGTCCTTGACCTCGGGAGTGAATGGCTGCTGGACGACGCCATTGACCACGGTGACATTGCCCGTCCCGTAGGGATAGTAGGCGCCGCTGCCGACCAGTTGATCGTTGTACGGATTGGTGAAGGCATTGACGCCCAGCCGCATCGACCACACATCGTTGAACTTGTGCTGCAGCGAGAACGTTCCGCTGGTCACGCGGTTGTGGTCGTAAGTCTCGGGACCGGCGTAGTTATAATTGAGCAGGCCGCCATTCACGGTCATGCCGAAGTACTGGCTTTCCGTGACGCTATTTCCGGCCCACGGCATCGTCTGCTTCTCGGTCACGGTGAGCACCTGCTCATACGGGTGCTCGTACAATTCGTAATGCTCGAAGGTCAGGGTGACATTGGTGTTGTCGTCCGGCTTGTAGAGCAGTTTGGCCGAGAGGTCGTCGCTCTCGCGGCTGGCGAATTCCTGCTGGAATTGGTTGAACTGGTAGGCGCCGTCGATCCGGTAGAACAGTTTGCCGCTCGTGCCCAGCGGGCCGGACGACGAAATCGAATCGCGGATGAATTGATCGCCGCCGGCGTCGACCTCGATGTTCTGTTGCGGCGTGAGGGTCGGCTGGGGCGTGAGGATGTTGACGATGCCGCCCGGCTGGGTGGCGCCGTAAATCGATGCGGCCGGCCCCTTGATGACTTCGATGCGGTCGATGTCCGAGGTGTCGACCAGGCCGACCCGGCGGAAACCGTCGACCAGCGCGGTGCTGTTGGCAAAGCCGCGCAGTTGATACTGGCCGGTGACTTCCGACGGGGAAAAGCCGCTCACAAAGGCCAATTGGGAGTTTAGGTCGTACTCCGCAAAGTCGTTCATGAACTGGCTGGTCACGACGTCGACCGCGAACGGCAAGTTGGCGATCTGGGTGGAAATGCGCGTGCCGGTGGTCGTTTCGGATGCGATATAGCCGTGCGCGGCGGGCGCGGTGACGGTAAAGGCATCCAGGGTGAGGACCTCGTCGGAACCGGAACCGGAGGCGGCGGGCGCCGCGCTCGCCGGAGCGGTGGTCACGGGGGTCGACGCGGGGGTTTGGGCTTGGGCCGCCGCCGCTAGTGCGAGCCAAGACAGGCTGAACAGGGGGATGAGTTTGGGGAGTTGCATGGTACGGTTTGGGGAATGCCGGCAGGAGGCAGCAATATAGGACACGTGTCCTAACTCGGACGAATTAATGAGCGGTTTCAGCGTTGTCCAGCTTTTCTTCGCTGGGGCGGCGCCGGACGGCGCCCTTACCCGCCGATGTAGCTCATTTCGATCTTCGGCCGGGCCTGGCCGGCGGCGAGAATCTCGGCGCGTTCGTCGCTGTAGCGGTCGATCCGGCCCCGCCAGATTCGGGTGATAAAGGCGGCGAGCTCCGCGTCGTCGGCGCCGGCGCGCAGGCAGGCTCGGACGTCCCAGCCCAGGGCGGCGAACAGGCAGGTATAGAGCTTGCCATCGGCCGACAGCCGCGCCCGGTGGCAATCGCGGCAAAACGGCTCCGTCACCGAACCGATCAGTCCAATCTCGCCCCTGCCGTCGCGGTAACGGTAACGGGCCGCGACTTCGCCCCGGTAGGCCGGGGCCGCCGGCTCGAGCGGCCAGACGGCCGCGATCCGGTCGCGCACCTCGACCGAGGGCACGACCGCCGCGGCGGCCCAATGATTGGTGGTGCCGACGTCCATGTATTCGATGAAGCGGATCGGCTGCCCGCGTTCGCGAAAGTAGGCGGCCAGGGGGATGATTTCGCTCTCATTGACGCCGCGTTGGACGACGCAGTTGATCTTGATCGGGATGCCGGCCGCGGCCGCGGCCGCCACGCCGCGCAGCACTCGCTCGACACTCAAGCCTTGGCCGTTCATCCGCCCGGCGATCGCCGGGTCCAGCGCGTCGACCGACACGTTGATCCGGTCCAGACCCGCCGTCCGGAGCGCCGGCACCATCTTTTCCAGGAGCCATCCATTGGTCGTGAGGACGACCTCGGGCACGCCCACCTCGCCCTTCAGGAGCTTAATGAGCGCCGGCAGATCGGGCCGCAGCAACGGTTCGCCGCCGGTGAGCCGAATCTTCTGCACCCCGAGCGCCCGGAACGCCCGGGCGATCCGGCCCAGGTCCTCGAGGCTGAGCAGCTGCGGATCCCGGAGGAACGGGTAGCCCGGACCGAAGACGGCCTGGGGCATGCAGTACGGGCAGCGGAAGTTGCAGCGATCCGTCAGCGAGATGCGCAGGTCGTGCAGCGGCCGGTGCAGGGAATCGCGCAAGGGGGACATGCGCGGGCATTATGCAGCAAGTCCGCGGTTCGCGCGAAGAATTTCTTCGCCGGATGGGCGGCAACCACTCAGGTTGGGCGCATGATTACGCCGGAAGAAGCCGAGCGGCTCGTCGCCGAGGCGATGAGCCCGTGGCCCTCCGAAACCTGCCCGTTGGCCGAGGCCCATGGCCGGGTGCTTCGGGAGAGGATCCGCGCCGACCGGGACATCCCGCCCTTCGACCGGGTCACCCTGGACGGGTACGCCCTGCGCGCCGCGGCGCTGGCCGACGGCGTCCGAACCTTCCGCGTGGAGGCCGAGCAGGCGGCGGGCTTTCGGCCGGCGATTCTCGGCCCCGCGCCGAACGCCTGCGTCGAAATCATGACCGGGGCGGTCTTGCCGGCCGGGGCCGACTGCGTGGTCCCTTACGAGGGCTGCGAGCGCGAGGGCGACACCGTGCGAATCGACGCGCCGGCCGACTATCCAGCCGGGCACGCCGTGCATCCGCGCGCGAGCGACCACGCCGCCGGCGAGACGATCGTTCCGGCCGGGGTCCGCCTGACCGGCCGGGAAATCGCCGTGGCCGCGGCCTGCGGCTGTGCCAGCCTGACCGTCGCCCGCCGACCCACCGTCGCCATCGTCGCAACCGGCGACGAACTCGTGGAAGTCGCCGATCCGGCGGCCGGTCACCAAATACGGCGGAGCAACGAATATGCGTTGCGCGCGGCCTTGGCCGCCGCGGGCTATTCGCACACCGAACGCTTTTTTGCCCGCGATACGCCCGAGGACGTCGAACGGCTGACCGGCCATCTGATCGCCGAACACGACGTGGTGATCCTCACCGGCGGGATCTCGCGCGGGAAATTTGACTACGTGGCCGCGGAGTTGGAAAAACAGGGCGTGCGCAAGGTGGTCCAGGGGGTGGCTCAGCGGCCGGGCAAGCCATTCTGGTTCGGCCTCAGCCGCTGGCACACGCCCGTGTTCGCGCTGCCCGGCAACCCGGTATCGAGCTACACCTGCCTTCACCGTTATGTATTGCCGGCCATGGATTTGGCCAGCGGCCTGGCCGCCGGCCGCCGCCCCATGGCGGCGTTGAGCGAGCCTTTCCAGTTTCGGCGCCGGTCGGCCTGTCTGCTGCCGGTCAGCATCTCGAGCGGCCCCCGGGCCGAACTCCTGGCGACACCGGCTCCGGTCAACACGTCGGGCGATTTCTCCGGTCTGGTCAAATCGGACGGATTCGTCGAACTGCCCGCCGGCGTGGACGATTTTCCGGCGGGCTATTGCGCCCCGTTCTATCGTTGGTATTAGTGGGCGCCGGCATGTTCACCCATTTGGATTCCCAGGGCCGGCCCCGCATGGTGGATGTCGGGGCCAAGGCCGTTACCGTGCGCCGGGCCCATGCGCGGGCGGAAATCGTGCTGCCGCCGCCCTTGGCCGCGCTCTTGAAGGACGGCGACATCGCCACCAGAAAGGGACCGGTTTTCCAGACGGCCATCCTGGCGGGAATCGGAGGGGCCAAACGCACCGCCGATCTGATACCCCTCTGCCATCCGCTGCCGCTCGACGACTGCCAGGTCGAGATCGCCGCCGAGCCCGTGGCCGCCGACGGCACCTGCACCGTGCGGATCGACTGCCGGGCGGGCGCCGAGGCCAAGACCGGCGTTGAAATGGAGGCGTTGACCGGAGCCGCGGTGGCGGCCCTCGCGCTTTATGACATGGGCAAATCCGTAAGCCCGGGCATCGTGATCCGGTCGATCCGGCTCCTCGAGAAGACCGGCGGGAAGAGCGTCTACCGGGCGGGTGCATGAAAACGGTGCGGGTGCACTACTGCGCGATCCTGCGCGAACAGCGCGGACTGGCGGAGGAGCGCTGCCAAACGCCGGCCGCGACGCCGGCCGAACTCTACGCCGAATTGCAACGCCGCCACGGCTTCACCGTGGCCGGCGC
This sequence comes from uncultured Opitutaceae bacterium, assembly GCA_964634535.1. Classification (GTDB taxonomy): domain Bacteria; phylum Verrucomicrobiota; class Verrucomicrobiia; order Opitutales; family Opitutaceae; genus Palsa-1447. Next base: position 4,880 of record CAZWMF010000239.1, read on the forward strand.
GCGGATCCGCGCGGCGATCAACGATGAATTCGCGCCGGCCGATGCCCGGCTGGCCGACGGCGACCACGTCGTGTTTCTGCCGCCCGTGGCCGGGGGCTGACCCATGAAGCCCTTTCGCGTTACCTCCGAACCGATCGACGCCGCGGCGTGCGCCGCCGCCTTGACCGACGTGCGGGCCGGCGCCTTTGCCACATTTGAGGGCCGGGTTCGCGATCACAGCGACGGTGGCACGGTAAGCCGCTTGGATTACGAGGCTTATGTTCCCCTCGTCGAAAAGGAAGGGGAGCGGATTCTAGCCGAGGCGGCGGCGAAGTTTCGCATCCTGCGGGCCGGCGCCGTGCACCGCATCGGCGCGCTCGCGCTGGGCGACGTGGCCGTCTGGGTGGGCGTGGCGTCCGAACACCGTGAGGATGCGTTCGGGGCCTGCCGGTATATCATCGACGAGACGAAGGCCCGGCTGCCTATCTGGAAACGGGAGCATTTTCAGGATGGCCGGCAGGAGTGGATAAACGCGGCCATCCGCGGTGCGTCGGCCGATGCAGCACCGGGTTCGCGCGGATAATTTACGCAAAAACTGTTTGGTTTTGGCGCGCGGCCCGCCTATTTCCAACGAATCATGGCAAAAGCACACTCAGACATCGGGCTCATCGGCCTGGCGGTGATGGGCCAGAATCTCGCGTTGAACATCGCCGACCACGGCTTCCAAATTTCGGTGTTCAACCGAACGACCGAGAAGACGGTCAAGTTTGTCGCGGACAATCCGAACACGCCGGGCGGGCTCGTCGGCGCGCAAGCGCTCGATGAATTTGTCCAAAGCCTCGCCAAGCCCCGCAAGATCGTGATCCTCGTGCAGGCCGGCAAAGCGACCGACGCGGTGATCGAGGGGCTCGTGCCCCTGCTCGAGAAGGGGGACATCGTGATCGACGGCGGCAACGCCAAGTGGACGGACACGATCCGCCGGGAAAAGGAACTCAGCGACAAGGGCCTGCGCTTCATCGGCAGCGGAGTCTCGGGCGGCGAGGAAGGGGCCCGTTTCGGCCCGTCGCTCATGCCGGGCGGCACGTTTGAAGCCTGGCTCGAACTCAAGCCGATTTGGGAAGCGATCGCGGCCAAGGTGGACGCGAAGACCGGCAAGCCCCTGGAAGGGGCGACGCCCGGCCATCCGGTCGCCGGCGGCGTGCCGTGCACGGCGTACATTGGACCGAACGGCGCCGGCCATTACGTGAAGATGGTCCACAACGGGATCGAATACGGCGACATGCAGATGATCTGCGAGGCGTACGCCCTGATGCACGGCCTGCTCGGACTCAAGCCCGCGGAAATGTCGGCCATCTTCACCGAATGGAACACGGGCATCCTGGACAGCTTCCTCATCCAGATCACCGCGGACATTCTGCAGCAAAAGGATCCCGCCTCCAAGAAGGCCTTTGTCGACGTGGTGCTCGACACCGCCGGCCAAAAGGGCACGGGCAAGTGGACCTCCACCAACGCGCTCGACATGGGCGTGCCGGCGCCGACGGTGGCCGAGGCGGTCTTCGCCCGCTGCATC
>CAZWMF010000240.1:0-6408 GCA_964634535.1 uncultured Opitutaceae bacterium
GCCGCACCAGCCAGCGGCGCCGGGGCCGCGACCGCCAGTCCGCGCGCGCGCGGCGCGAAAGGGGCCAAGGCCGGCGAGGCCGCGGCCGCCGCGACCGCCCCGGCGGCGACGGGCGCCGACGACGTGCGCAAGCTGATCGAGGTCGACGTGTTCGCGATCGAGATTGGCCACGGGCTCCTGAACCTGGCCAACGCCAAAGGGGGCGGCGACCTGCTGGCCCGGGTCACCGGGGTCCGCAAGAATTTGGCGCGGGAGCGCGGGATCGTGGTGCCGGCGATATCCGTGCGGGATAACCTGGAATTGGAGGCCAATGACTACCGCTTCCTGATTCGGGGCAAGGCGGTGGCTCGCGGACAGATCACTCCCGGCCGCTGGCTGGCGATGAACGTCGCCGGTAGCACGATCAAGCTGCGCGGCGTGCCCACCCGGGAACCGGTGTTCAAGCTCGAGGCCACCTGGGTGGACGATTCCGAAAAGAAGACGGCCGAACTCAACGGCTTCACCGTGGTCGACGCCTCCTCGGTGCTCATCACTCACCTGTCCGAGGTGCTCAAGGCGCACGCCCATCTCCTGGTGGGCCGCCAGGAAGTGCAGTCGCTCATCGACCACCTCAAGCACACCCATCCGGCCCTGGTCGCCGAACTCCTGCCCGACCTGGTCACGGTGGGCATCGTTCAGCGCGTCCTCCAGAATCTCCTGCGCGAGGGCCTGTCCATCGTGAATTTGGCCGTCATCCTGGAAGGCATCGCCGATTTTGCGTCGCTGTCGAAGAATCCCGACGACCTGTCTGAATTGGTGCGCCGCCGGCTCGGCATATACTTTGTTCCGGAGTTCGAGTACAAGCCCGGGCAAATCAAGGCGGTCACCTGCGATCCGCGCCTCGAGCAGTGGCTGGCCGGCAAGATCCACCGCACGCCGAGCGACGTCGGCCTTTCGGTCGATCCGGCGACCGGCCGGCATCTCCTGGAGGAGTTGACCCGCCGGACGGGCGAATTGGTCCAACGCGGCCTGCCGTCCGTCGTGCTGGTCTCGGCCGAAATCCGCCTCCCGCTCCGCCGCTTCCTCGAGCCGTCGTTCCCCCGGCTGGCCGTGCTCTCGTTCAGCGAATTGCCGGGCGCCACCGAGATCGAAAACGCCGGCATCGTCCCGCTCCCGGCCCATCTGGCGCGGCCGGAAGCCGCGTTGAAGGCCGCCTAACCCACCATGAATTCTCCCGCGCACCCCGCCGTCCCCGGCACCTGCTACAAGTTCACGGTCGCTTCCGCCGAGGAGGCCGCCGGGTTGATCCGCGAGCGACTGGGCCCGGATGCGCGCGTCCTGAGTGTCCGCAGCGTGGAACCGGGCGGACTGCGGCGCCTCTGGGCTTCGCCCCGCCTGGAAGTGGTCGCGCAGATTGGCGACGTTGCGTCGGCCGCCGCTGCGGAGCCGGACGCCGACGACGAGGAGGTGGAGAACGCCCCGGCGACCGCGACCACCCCGATCATTTCCGTCCCGACAGGCATTGCGGAGACCGGGGGGCCGGTCCGTCCGGCTTCGGGCCTGACCGCCGCGCCCCGGCGCGGAGTTCCACCTCGCCCGCCGGCGGATCTGCCGGCCTTGCTGCGCCGCTCCGGTTTGTCCGAGGTCGCGCTCGGCCGGCTCCAGGGGGCGCCGTTCTGGCCGGAACTCTCTTCCGCACCGCTGCATCGCGCGCTCACCGAAATTGGCCGCCACGTGCGCTCCGAGGCGGAGAATCGCTGGGATATTTCCCCGCTGACCCGCGCGGCCTTCCTGGGCACGCCCGGGGTCGGCCGCACGACCGCCCTGTGCAAATGGCTGGGGCGCGAGGTCTTTCGCCATGGCCGCATCGGCCACGTGGTGACGGCGGAGTTCGACACGCCGAGCGTCCCGGGCGTTTTGCCGGTCTTCTGCGAGGCGCTGGGCGTTCCGGTGGTCCGCTATCCGGCGTCGACCGAACCGGCCACGCCGGGCGGCTTTGTCTACGTCGATCTGCCGGGGCTTTCCCTGCGGGACCGCGAGCGCAACCGGACAATCGCCGATTTTCTGGATCGCGAGCAGATTGCCGAGCGGATTCTCGTGCTCAATGCGGCCTACGATCACGCCGCGTTGCGCGCGGCCTACGCCGCGGGCCGCGACCTGGGCGCGACCCATCTCGTGTTCACCCATCTCGACGAGGTGCCGCAGTGGGGCCGGCTGTGGGACTATCTGATGGATGGCGCCCTGGAACCGCTGTTTCTCGCCACGGGGCCATCGCTCACCGGCGATTGCGAGGAAGACGTTTTCGACGCGCTCGTGCGGCGAACGCTGGCGGCCGCCGGGCCGGCCGAGGCCGAGGAAACCGCGGAGGCGGCCGTCCGATTTTCACCATGAAGTTCGTTTTTCTAACCGGCGGAGCCGCCGGCTTCGTCATCGCCGGCGGCACCGACTTCGCCTCGGGGCGCAGCGCCGATCGGGTTCTGTTCGACGGAGCCATCGGCTGTCTGGTCGGCGCACTGCTTTTCCGCTGGTTTTGGCGAGTCCTGCTCGGCGGGATGCGCGAAACCTACCTGGCCCGCCAACGGGCCTCGATGGCCGTGGCGGCGGCGGCTGCCGCTGCCGCGGCGGCGGCGGCGCCCGCACCTCGCGCAGTTCCCCCGGTCGAGCGCGCCGCTCTCAAACCTAAGGCCTGATGTCCATGCCCCCTCCTATGAAGACTGCAGAACCCCCTCCCGGGAACCCCGCCACGCCCGCTGCTGCCTGGCGTGCCTACCAAGGCGTTACCACGGGCCCGATCGACGAAAAGGAATTGATCGAGCGCTATCTGCCGCTCGTGCGCAACGTGGTCGATCGGATCAAGCTGACCTTGCCCGCGCACATCGACGCGGCCGATCTCTACAGCGTGGGCATCACCGGATTGATCGCCGCCGTGCGCCGCTACGATCCCCAGCAGGGCAGCACCTTCGCCAGCTATGCGGCGACGCGCATCCGCGGCGCGATCCTCGACGAATTGCGGCGGATGGACTGGTGTCCGCGCCGGGCGCGCGCGCGCGCGCGCAAGCTCAAGGAGGCGATCAACGCCCTCGAGCAGACCCTCGGCCGCGCCGCTTCCGAACCGGAGATCTGCACTGCCCTGAAGCTAACCCCGAAAGAGTACGCCAAATGGCTCGATGAATCCCGTCCCGTGACGTTTGTCGCCATCGACCAAACCGCCGACGGCGAGGATTCCGACGGAACCTCGCTGCACGAAATGCTCTCGGACGACTCCGATGTGACCGGTCGGGAGCGCATGGAAAAGAGCGAGCTGCTCCAGCTTATGGCTCAACGCATCTCCGAATTGCCCGATATACCGAGGAAGATACTCGCCATGTACTACTTCGAAAACATGCGCCTGGCGGAGATCGCGGCGGTCTTCGGCCTGACGGAGTCGCGCATTTGCCAGATCCATTCCCAAACCATTCTTGGCTTGAGAGGTTATCTCGCCCGGGCTCGCAACCGCTAGTCGGGATCTGCGCATGCTTATCCTCGTCGGCGCGGCCATTGTCCTAGCCTCCACTTTGGGGGGCTTCATGCTGGGCGGAGGCAAGCCCCTCGTGCTCCTGCATGTCTCCGAGTTTGTGATCATCCTCGGGGTGGGCTTGGGGGTGCTGATCATCGCCAGTCCGGGCCATATTCTTAAGGAAATCGTCCACAAGATGAAGTTGGCGATCTTGGGCACGGGCTCGGGCAAGAACGAGGTGTTCGACCTGCTCAAGCTCCTGTACGAACTCTTCATGATCGGCCGGCGCAACGGGCTGATCGCGCTCGACGAGCATGTCATGGACCCGCGCAATAGCGCCATTTTCAAGCGCTATCCGACGCTGCTCGCCCATCCCGACCGACTCACCTTCCTGTGCAACGGTCTCAAGCCGGTGATCGACGGCAAGATCAAGCCGGACCAGCTCGAACATTTGATGGACGCCGAATTGGACGCCAAGATGGAGGAGTCGGACCATCCGGTCCACCTGCTTCAGTTGGTCGGCGATTCGCTGCCCGGAATTGGAATTGTGGCGGCGGTGCTCGGCATCATCAATACGATGGCTTCGATTTCCGAAGGTCCGGTGGCGGTCGGCGAGCACGTGGCGGCGGCTTTGACCGGCACGCTCTTGGGGATTTTTGTCGCCTACGGTTTCGTCAATCCGCTGGCCAACCGAATAAAATTCAACAACAACAGCGAGGCGCAGTGCCTGCGCTGCATCAAGATCGCGGTCGCCGGCTTCGCCAAGGGCCTGGCCCCGCTGACGGCCGTGGAAATCGCCCGCCGTTCGCTCGACACGTCCGTCCAGCCGCAGGCGCGCGATCTCGAGGCGGCGGCCAAGTCGCTGGCGGTCGCCAAATAGCCCGGGAGGAACACCGTGGCCAAGAAAGCAGCAGGCCATCATGGCGGAGCCTGGAAAGTGGCCTATGCCGATTTCGTCACGGCCATGATGGCCCTCTTCATGGTGCTGTGGATCAGCTCCCAGGACCGGAAGATTCTGATTGCGACCGCCCGGTACTTTCAAAGCCCCTTTCGCAGCCCCTTGGTGGCGAATGCCGGCGTCATGCCCTTCGAAAAGCAGGAGCACTCGCAGAAATCCAACAACGACACCGACGACTCCTCGGGCACGAAGACGCCGTCCAACAAGGATAAGCAGATCGAACTGGCCTTCCTCAATAATGTGGCGGCCGATTTCTACCGACTGCTCCATCTCGACGAGGACCTCGACAAGAAGCCGATCGACATCCAGGTCAGTTCGGATGGGCTGCGCGTGACCCTATTCGATCGGGCCCGCCGCCCGATGTTCAGCGAGGACGGCGCCGACCTCACGCCGTGGGGCCAGTTCGTCATGCAGAATCTTGCCTGGCTCATCGACCGGCACCAATTCCACGTGACGATCGACGGCCATACGCGGGCCAATCTTGTGCTGAAGCGGCCAAACTACGGGCCGTGGGAACTTTCGGCCGACCGGGCGAATTCGGCCCGGCGCAGCCTGGTCTTTTACGCGGTCGATCCGGCCATGATCGAGCGGGTGGCCGGGTATGCCGCGACCCAGCCGCTGGAGAACGAACCGCCGGATGCCGAATCGAATCAGCGCATAACGCTGAGCCTGACCTTGGTGACGCACGCCCGGCAAAAGCGCGCGGCCGAGTCCGTCCTATCCGGCGGACCGGCGGCGTCCAAGCCGGCCGTCGCTCCGTCGCCGACGCTGCCCGATCTTCCCTTTCAACCGCCTCATCCCTCCGGATCATGAAACCCTTTCTCCACGGCAGAAAAGATTCCGCAGTCGCCTCGTTGGCCCCGCACGACGCCCCGCCCGTAAGCGGGATGGCGTCGGTCCTGCGGTCCCATTCGTCCACCGGCGGGGGCCCTTCGCCCACGATCGACGTCGTCAAAGAGGGCGACAAGGTGGTCCGCCTGGTCATCACCTGCGCGTGTGGCGAGCGGATGGAAGTCGAGTGCATCTATCCGGCCGGCGCTTGAGCGCAGGCGGCAGATTCTGCCGCGGGTAGCGGGCGGCAAGTTTTTCAGCCCGGGTTTGAGTGTATTTTAAATACAACCAAATCAATATGTTAAGCAATATGTTACGCTGTTGGCATTGCCAGTGCTTAACCCCTCCGCCCCGGCATGAATATAGGCATCTATCAAAGCGCCGCCTCCCTCTCCGCCCTCGAACAGTGGCAGGATGCGGTTGCCCAGAACATCACCTCGAGCCAGGTGCCGGGCTATCGCAAGCGGGTGGTGGACTTCGGGGAGCAGGCGAGCGGATCGTGGACGGTGGCCACCGGCACGAGTTCCGAATCGACGGTCACGCCCATCTTTCCCACGGCGACCAATGGCATCAATTACCAGGGGGGCGACACCGAGCATACCGGGCGTCCCCTGGACGTCGCCATCCAAGGCGACGGATTTTTTGAGATTCAGACGCCCGACGGCAAAGCCTACTCCCGCAACGGCTCGTTCTCGATCGCCTCCAACCACACGCTGGTCACGGGCAGCGGCGACCCGGTGATGTCTTCGAGCGGCGGCCGCATCACGCTGTTGCCGAATGGCGCCGATATTACGATCAACCCCGACGGCACGATCGTCCAGGGCGACGCCGCGGTCGGCAAGCTGGGCGTCAAGGCATTTACGAATCAGCAGGATCTGCGGCCGGTCGAAAACGGCTATTTTGTTTCGGCGAGCGGCGAAGCGCCCAAGGCGGTCTCGGCGGACTTGCTTCAAGGTTACCGCGAGGCCTCCAACGTCAATCCGATGCGCGAGATGGTCGACCTGGTCATGATTTCCCGTTCCTACGAAGCCAACCAGAAGGTGATCACCAGCGCCGACCAGCAGGGTCAGAAGGCGTTGGACGCTCTCGGCTGACGCCCCCCCACCATGAATTCCCCAGAGAGACAACCGCAATCACGACTGCA
>CAZWMF010000241.1:0-6350 GCA_964634535.1 uncultured Opitutaceae bacterium
GATCTGCGCGGCGTCGGCGTCAAGGATATCACCTGGCTCAACGCGAAGGGCCAGGAAATGACCGACGCGGAATGGCGGGCCGATTTCGCCAAGGTCCTCGGCGTGATGTTGGGAGGCGGCTCCCTGAATCTGACCGACGAGTCCGGCCAGGCGGTGCGCGACGATACGTTTCTGATGTTTTTCAACGCGCACCATGAGGAAGTCGCCATCCGGTTGCAGGGCGACGCCACGGTGCAGTGGCAGGCGGTCTTGGACACGGCGGACGAGGCCGGCTTTGTCGCCCACCGCCGCACCAAGCTCGGCGGGAAGCGCCATCACCTGACGGCCCGCTCGTTCGTCGTTTTTCGGAAATTGACCGGTTCGGACGACGAGGCCCGCCGGGTGCCCGAGGCGCCCCACCGCGCGAAACGCGCCGCCCCCGGGGCCGCTCCGGTTCCGGCGGGTGAATCGCGGCCGGCCGGAGGAGGTTGACATGCCGCCGGAGCCATCTCCCAGACTCGGCGCGACGGTCGACGGCGAAGGCGTCGTCTACCGCCTGTGGGCGCCCGGGCGACAGATCGCCCGGGTGCGGGTGCGGACGGCCTCCGGGGACGAGCGCACCCTTGAGCTGGACCCCGCCGGAGGCGGCGATTTTGCCGGCCGGGACGGCGCCGGCCGGGCCGGCGACCGCTATGTTTTCCTGCTCGACGAGGGCGGTCCGCTTCCCGACGCGGCGTCCCGCTTTCAACCGGAAGGCGTGGACGGGCCGTCCGAAGTCATCGATCCGCGGGCCTACCGGTGGGCCGACGGCGGCTGGCGCCGTCCGCCGTTTCGCGGTCGGGTGATCTACGAGCTGCATATCGGGACCTTCACGCCGGAAGGCTCGTTTCTGGGCGCGATCGCGCGGCTCGACCACGTGGCCCGGCTCGGCGCCAATACGATCGAACTGATGCCGGTGGCCGACTTTCCGGGCGGGTGGAATTGGGGTTACGACGGGGTCTTCGCTTTCGCCCCGGCCCGGGTCTATGGCCGGCCCGACGATTTGCGCGCGTTGGTCGCCGCCGCGCACCTCCGCGGGCTCGCGGTCGTGCTCGACGTCGTCTACAATCACTTCGGCCCGTGCGGCAATCCGCTGCCGGCGTATTCGGAGTTTTACTATTCGGACGCCCGGGAGACGCCCTGGGGGCGGTCGTTCAATTTCGACGGCGAACAGTCCGGTCCGGTCCGCCGGTTTTTCCTGCAGAACGCCGCCCAGTGGATCGACGAATATCACGTCGACGGCCTGCGGCTCGACGCGACCCACGCCGTGCGCGACGCCTCGCCCCGCCATGTGATGGCGGAGGTGGCCGCCGTCCTGGCCGCCCGGGGCGCCTATGCAATCGCCGAGGACGACCGCAACGAAGCGACCGTGATTTCGGCCGCGGGCCCCGGCGCCTGGGGTTTTGATGCGATGTGGTCGGACGACCACCACCATAGCGTGCGGGTCGCCCTGACCGGGGCCACCGAGTCGTATTTCGGCAGCTTTCGCGGCTCGGCGCGGGAACTGGTCGACCTTCTCCTGGACGGGGTGCTCTACCACGGGCAATTCTTCCCGCATTGGGGCCGAATCCGGGGAACGCCCTGCGGCCACCTGCCCCCGGAACGCCTGGTGGTCTGCCTGTCGAACCACGATCAGGTCGGCAATCGCGCCCTGGGCGACCGCCTGAGCGATTCCGCGACGCCCGAGGCGTATCGGGCGGCTTCGGTGCTGCTGTGCCTGTCACCGTACACGCCGCTGCTCTTCATGGGGCAGGAATGGTCGGCCGGCACGCCCTTCCTGTATTTCTCGGACCAACCGGCTCCGGTCGGGCCGACCATCGCCGCCGGTCGCCGGCGGGAGTTCGCGGCCTTGGGCATGGCTGCGCCCACGATCGAACTGCTGCCCGATCCGCAGGCCGAGTCCAGCTTTCGGGCCTCCCAGTTGCGGTGGGAGGAGACCACCGCGCCAGCGCATCGGGAGGTGCTTTGCCTCTACCAAACCAGTCTGGCCCTGCGGGCCGCCCACCCGCACTTTCAGAATCCGAGCCGTCGGAAATGGACGGCGGCCGTCGTGGGCCAGCAGGTGGCGCTGCGCTGGCGCGTGGATACCGGCGATTGGCTGCTGATCGTTTCCCTGTGGCCGAACCGGACCGACGGCGGAAACGCCGCGGAAATCCAACCCAACCCGGGTCGGCGCTGGCGGACCGTTCTCTATAGCAATGAGCGCCAATTTGGCGGCGCCGGCCCGGCGCCGACCACGCCGCCGGGCGCTTCAACCCCGATGGTGGGTCCGGCGGCTTGGCTCCTGCGGGAGGATTGACCGCGCCGTTCCATGGCTCTGAGCGATGCGCAACACATTCCCCGGGCGACCTATCGGGTTCAGCTGCATGGGGGATTCCCATTCGCCGACCTCGAGCGGCGCCTCCCGTATCTCAAGGCATTGGGAATCAGCGATGCGTATTTGTCGCCCATCCTCCTGGCCATTCCGGGCAGCAGCCACGGATACGACGTGGCCGACTATCGCAAAATCAACCCGGAATTGGGCGGGGAGTCGGCGCTGGCCCGGCTCATGGCGACTTGCGACGCGCACGCCCTGGGCGTCGTCATCGATTTTGTCGCCAATCACATGGGCATCAGCGGGCCGTTCAACGGCTGGTGGATGCACGTCCTGGAATGCGGCCAGGCCTCGCCCTACGCGCGGTTCTTCGATGTGCGCTGGCGGTCGGGCGAGGATTGGGAGCAGCAGCGCATCCTCGTTCCGGTGCTCGAAAATCACTATGGGGTCGTCCTGGAAAGTGGCGGATTGCGGATTCGCTTCAGCGAAACCGGCTTCTTTGTCTTTTACGGCGCCTTGCAATTCCCGCTCAACGTCGGGGCCTATTCCACGATTCTGCGCGGGCTCTTGGCCGAGGGCGCCTGCCCCGTCGCCGCCCGCCCGGCGATGGCCGCGCTGACGCAATCCTTCGACGGACTCGGCCCCCTCGGCCTCCGCGCCGGGCCCAATCCGGCCGCGCTCGCGCAATTCGCCGCGATGAAGGAAAACTTGGTCCGTCGGCTGGCCGAGGATGCGGATCTGCGGAGGTCGCTCGACGTCCATTTGGAGGCGCTGAACGGAAGGCCCGGTGATCCCGCCACCTTCGATGCCCTCGACCGGATCCTGGAGAGCCAGCATTATCGACTGGCCCGCTGGCGGACGGGAATCTATGCGGTCAACTACCGCCGATTCTTCGCGATCGACACGCTCGTCGGCTTGCGCATGGAGAATTTCGAGGTGTTTCGGGAGAGCCACGCGCTGTTGGCGCTGCTGTTGGAATGTCGGGCGGTCACCGGCCTGCGCATCGATCATATCGACGGACTATGGGATCCCCAGCAGTACCTCGAGTGGCTGCAGGCCTTGGCGCGGCCGGGAAAAGGCGCGCAGCCGTTGTATGTGGTGATCGAGAAAATCCTCACCGGCGCCGAAACCCTGCCGCCGGATTGGTCGACGCACGGCACCACCGGCTATGAATTCATCGCCCAGTGCAGCCGGTTGTTCACCCAGGAGAGCGCGGAGGCCGGTTTTACGGACATCTACCGGGACTTCACGGGCGAGGCCCAATCCTTTGCGGACCTGCGATTGGAGAAGAAACGCTTTGTGCTGGGGGAAATGTTCACCAATACGCTGACCCAGCTGGCCGGCGGATTGTTTCGGCTGCTGGCGACCGATCGGCGCTGGCGGGATGTGACCCAACGGGAATTGACGGTGGCCCTCCGGGAAATCATCGCCTGCTTTCCGGTCTATCGCACCTACCGGCGCGCCGGGGCGCCCTGCAGCGATCGCGACCGTCGGACGATCGAGACGGCCTGCGCCCTCGCGGTAAAGCGCAACCCCCTGCTCGACCTCGAGCCCTTCTTCCTCGTCCGCGACGCTTTGACCGGGGCCTATCCGCCGGCGGAGGCTCCGGCCGAACGGCGCCAGTTGCTGGAGCGCTGGGCGCTGGGCTTCCAGCAGTACACCGGTGCGGTCATGGCCAAGTCGGTGGAGGACACCGCATTCTTTCTCTATAATCGGTTGATCGCCCTCAATGAAGTCGGCGGTAGTCCGGCGCAGTTTGGCGGCACCATCCACGCCTTTCACGACGCCAATCAGCAACGCCGCCAGCAGAGCCCCCACGCGCTGATCGCCACCGCGACGCATGACACCAAGTTGAGCGAGGACGCGCGCGCGCGGCTTTACGCCCTGTCGGAACTTCCGGACGAGTGGCGGGCGTGGCTGGCGGAGTGGCGCGAAATCAATCGCGCCAAGAAGTCCGAGGTCGGTCGGGTGCTCGCTCCGGATAGCAATGAGGAATACCTGCTGTACCAGGCGCTCCTGGGCGTTTGGCCCCTGGACGAGGGGCCGAGCACCGAGCTGGCCGAGCGAATCCGGCAGTATTTTCGCAAGGCGGTGAACGAGGCGAAGCTCAATACGACATGGACGCAGCCCAACGACGCCTGGCTCGCGGCCGGCGATCGATTTATCGACGGTCTCCTGCAGCCGGACGAAGGTCGGGCGTTTCTCGCGAGCTTTGGGCCGAAAGCGGCGCGCCTGGCCCACCTCGGATCGATCAACAGCCTTGCCCAGATCGTCCTCAAACTAACCTCGCCCGGAGTGCCGGATATATATCAAGGCAGCGAGATATGGGAGTTCAGCTTGGTCGATCCGGATAATCGCCGTCCGGTCGATTTCGACTATCGCGAACGACTCCTGGCCGGGGTGGGGCAGCGGACGCCCCTCGATCTCATGCGAAATTGGCGCGATGGAGGCATCAAGTTGCGGGTGATCCGGGACCTGCTGAATTTTCGCAACGGCCACGCCGCGCTGTTCGCCGAGGGCGACTACGCGGCCCTGGAGACCCGCGGGTCTTCGGCCGACCATGCCGTCTGCTTCCGCCGGGCGAGCCCGGGAGAAATGCTCCTTGTGGTCGTGCCCCGGCAAACCGCGCGAATCGGCTGTCCTCCGCTGGGCCTGGTTTGGGAAGACACCGTCGTGGCGGGCGTCGGCGGCACCGGGGAATGGTTGGATCTGGTCACGGGCCACCGGATGCCGGGGGATTCCGTTTTGCGTCTCGCCGACTTGTTTGCCGAACTCCCGTTTGCGGTGCTTTACGGGGCGACCGGCTGACCCAAGGTCACGCGAAACAGGCCGTTGCCGCAGGTGCCCACGACCAGCGTGCCGGTCGCGGGGTTTACCGCCACCGCCTTTATCCGCAGGGCGCCCAGGGCGGGGTCGTAAAGATCCCGCCAGGAGTGGCCGCCATCGGCGCTGTGCAGGAGGGCGGGTAGACACGGGCTCAACCCCAGGGGCTCGCATCCCACGGTTAGGGCGTCGGCGCCCGGGCCGCCCACCGCGATGGTGCTCGCGTTGAACGGCTGCTCGCCCGCGGGGAAAAGCTTGGCCCAATGCGCGCCGCGATCGTCGCTGCGCCAGAGACCCTCGCCGATGAATCCCGCGTAGACGCGCTCGGGACGCCGGGGATCGGCCGTCACGCAAACGAGCGTGGCCACGCGACTCCGCTTGAAGGGCAACCCGGCGGAAATGTCCGCCCAGCTCCGACCGCCATCCGCGGTGCGGAAAAGGCCCTCGGTCCATTCGCCCCAATAGTAGGCGTCGGCTTGGCCGGGTATCGCGCAAAGCATTTGGTTGGTGCCGCAGGCGTTCTTGGTTTGATACCAGGCCACCGAGAGCAGTTCATTTTCCACCCAAGCGCGGTTTTGGGGCACCCGCGTGATCCGTCCGGGCAGTCCGCCTGCCGGGAGCCGCGTCCAGGTTCGCCCCGCGTCGAGGCTCCGGTATAGGCCTGCGCCTTTGGCGGGTTCGCCGTCGACGCTCGCCAGGAAGACCCCGGGGCGCATCGCGTCCTCCCGGATGCCTTGGATCATCAGCCCAGCGGGCAACTCCCGGCTGAGCGCCACCGTCGCGCCGTCGTCATCGGTGCGTTCAAAGGCGCTGCGTTGGGCGCCGTTGTTATTGACCCCGTAAACGACCAGGCCGTCCCTGAAGCGGGACGGAGCGGCGCAGGTGCTGCAGTAATAGTTTGCCGGGAGATACAACGGGGCGAAGGGCCGGTAGCGGCGGCCATCGTCGGTGCTGCGCGTGATCGGCTGGTCGGCCGCGGCAAAGTAAAACCAGCCGGGCCGGGTCGGGTGGGCCACCACATTCTCCAGACAGATGTTCTCGATGCCGGCGTAATGGTTGCCCGACCAGTGCAGCCCCCGGTCGTGGCTGACGGACACGCCGAACCAATTGCTCATGTAGAGCGTGCGGGAATCAAACGGATCGACGCGGACCTTGGAGATGGCCCAGCCGATCGGCCGGATGTCGCCGGCCGAAT
>CAZWMF010000242.1:0-6341 GCA_964634535.1 uncultured Opitutaceae bacterium
TCGACCCGGCCAGGGCCGAGGCGCTGCGCGCCCGCTTTCCGGCGGCGCGCCTGGCCAGGAGCTACGACGAGGTGCTGGACGATGGGGAGGTTCGGTTGGTCGCCGCCGCCGCGGTCCCGTCGGAACGGGCGCGGATCGGCTGCCGCGCCATGGCAGCGGGGAAGGACTATTTCACGGACAAGACGCCGTTTACGACGTTGGCTCAATTGGATGAGGCCAAGCGGGTTGTGGCCGAGACCGGCCGCAAATACCTGGTGTATTTCAGCGAGCGGCTTCACGTCGAGGCGGCGATGCATGCCACCGATCTGGTCCAGGCTGGGGCGGTCGGCCGGGTCATCCAGGTCCTCGGGCTGGGGCCGCATCGACTGAGCAAGCCCTCGCGGCCGGCGTGGTTTTGGGAACGGGCGAAATATGGCGGCATCCTGTGCGACATCGGCAGCCACCAGGCGGAGCAGTTCCTCACCTTTTCCGGGGCGACCGACGCCACGGTGGCGCATGCGGCGATCGCCAATTTTGGCAATCCGGACAAACCGGAGTTTGAGGATTTTGGCGAGTGGTCGCTGATCGGCGACAATGGCGCCTCCAACTATGTCCGGGTCGACTGGTTCACGCCGGATGGACTTAGAACCTGGGGCGACGGCCGCGTGGTGATCCTCGGGACGAAAGGTTACATTGAATTGCGCAAATACATCGACGTGGGTCGCGACCGTCAGGGCGATCAGGTCTATCTGGTCGACGGTCAATCGGAACATCATTGGTCGGTGGCCGGACGGGTGGGCTTCCGCTTTTTTGGCGAACTGATCCGGGACTGTCTCGAAAGGACGGAGCGGGCGATGACCCAGGCGCATGCCTTCAAGGCGGCCGAGATCTGCCTGCGGGCGCAGGCGGCCGCCCACCGGATCGTCTCGCCGGGTTAGCCGCCGGGCCGCCCTCACCGCACCGGCCCGTCGGCCGCCGATTCTCCCGCGAAAGCGCCCTCGGCCAATGGCGTTCGGGGAGCCAGGTGGCCGTTTTGCCGGCTTTGCGTCGCATGCCGGCTGAACCGGCCGGTCAACCGGGTTCCCGCAGCTGTTCTTTCCAGCTTTGGATCCGGGCCTGGGCGCCGTAGTGCTCGGCCTTGGCCTTGTCGCCCTTTTCCATCCAGATCCGGGAGAGGGTCGTATTGATGAACAGGTCGGTTGGGCGCAGGCGCCAGGCCTGCTCGCCGGCGGTCAGGGCGGCGTCCAGCTCGCGCTGGGCGAAAGCGGCCTCCGCCAGCGCGTGCCAGGCCTCGAACGAGTCGGGCGCCGCCGCCGTGGCCTGCCGCAGTTTGGCGGTCGCTTCGGCCTCCCGGCCCATGGCGTGATCGAAGGTGGCGTCTTCGATGAGGGTTTGCAGTTCTTCCGCGGTCATGGACGCCTTAGAGGATCAGCATGGCGTCGCCGTAACTGAGAAAGCGATAGCGGAGCGCCATGGCTTCCGCGTAGATTTCCTTGAGCCAGACGATGCCGTCGGTCGAGCCGGGCGTCAGGAACGCGGCCACGAGGCAGAGCAGGGTGGAACGGGGTTGATGAAAATTGGTGATCAAGGCATCCACCCCGCCGAAGTTCCGCGGAGGGTACAGAAAAATCCCGGCCTCCGCCAGGCAGGCCTGGGCCAGCGGGGCATCCGCCCGGGCGAGAAAATCCTCGATCGCGCGGACCGTGGTCGTGCCCACCGCCACGCGCCGGCCGGTCGCCGGGGCGAACAGCGCCTCCTGCGTGGCCAGGGGGATCTCGTAGATTTCCCGATGGATCGGGTGATCTTCCACCTGCGGCGTGGAAATGGGCCGGAAGGTGCCCAGGCCGACGTGCAGCGTCAGGTCGAAGCAGCGTACGCCGAGTTCGTCGAGCCGGGCCAACAGTTCGGGGGTGAAGTGCAGGCCCGCCGTGGGCGCGGCCACCGCCACGGGAAAGGCGGGGTCGGCATAGATCGTCTGGTAGCGCACCCGATCCTCGTCGCGGTGGGACGCATCGGGGCGGACGATATACGGCGGCAGCGGGACTTCGCCGCAGCGCCGCGCCACGTCGAGAATGGTTTCGCCCCGGGTGGAGAATTGCACCAGCGCGGATCCGTCGGGCTCGACCGCGACGATTTCCGCGCGAAACTCGCCGTCCGGGTGTGCGAAGATGGCGCCGGGCGGCAGCTTGTTGCCGGGTCGGACCAGACACCGCCAGATCTCCGGGCCGTCCCATTCCTCGAGCAGGAGGCACTCCACCCGTCCGCCGGTCGGCCGCGCCCCGTGGAGCCGGGCCGGAATCACGGTCGCCGCATTGCGGAACAGGCGGTCCTCCGGGCGCAGGAAACTCGCCAGATCCCGAAAATGGACGTGCCGCCACGAACGGGTCGCGCGGTCGACCACCAGCAGGCGTGCATCGTCCCGTCGCGCGGCCGGCGTCTGCGCGATCAGTTCGACCGGAAGCGAATAATCGAACAAATCGGTGGAGAGGGACATCGACCTCCAATCCATAACGCGGCCGCACGCGCGGCAAGGAGTTATCGGCCGCCGCGCGCGAAACCGGCGCGCGGGCGGCGGCGGGCCGGGGCCGGTTCAGTTCTTCCCCGGGCTGCGGGACCGGCGGCTTTTCGCCTCGATGAACTCGCGGATCACCGCCATGCGCTGGCGCATCCGGTCTTCCTGTTCGATCTCGTCGAGCGAGCGAATCGATTCGTGGCGGAACATGGCTTTGCGCATCTTGGTGAGGGCGATGTATTCGAGCTGGCGGATGCGTTCGCGGGTCACGTTGAAACGCTTGCCGACCTCCTCGAGCGTCAGCTCGTCGCGGCCGTCCAAGCCGAAGCGCAGCCGGATGATCTCCGCCTCGCGCTTGTCGAGCGAGGCGACCATCGCGTGCAGGTCCGCGGTCTGGTTCTTTTCCAGCAGGCCGTCGAACGGGCTGACCGCATTGTCGTCGCCGACGATTTCGCCAAAGGTGGTCGAATCGGTCTCGTCGCCGATCGGGGCGTCGAGCGAGGCCGGCCGGGAACTGACCGACTTGAGGTGGGCGACCTTGGAGGTCGGAATCTGGAGCTCCGCCGCCAATTCCTCGTCGGCCGGATCGCGGCCCAGGCGCTCCGCCAGCACCATCGCGGTCCGCCGCATCCGGGAAATCTTATCGACCAGGTGGACGGGCAGCCGGATCGTCTTTGACTGGTTGGCCAGAGCCCGCTTGATCGATTGCTTGATCCACCACGCGGCGTAGGTGGAGAGCTTGCCGCCCTTGCGCGGATCGAAGCGCTCGACCGCCTTGATCAGGCCGATATTGCCCTCGCTGATCAGGTCGAGGAGCGGCAGCCCGAAATCCTTATAATCCATCGCGATTTTGACGACCAAGCGCAGGTTCGCCTTGATCATGTGATCGCGGGCCCCCTGGTCGCCGCGCCGAATGCGCCGCGCCAAAGCGACTTCCTCGCCAATGGTCAGCAGGGGTGTCTTGCCGATTTCCTGCAGATACAATTGCAGGTTGCTGCGTTCCAGGGGAGCGGCCGGCGGCGGCGCGGCCGGCTCATAATTTCGCTCCAAAAAGGACGGGGGCGCTTCGAGAGTGGCGGCAGCGCGGTGGGCCGGGGTGGCATCTTCCCCCGCCGCCGGACTGCGGATCAGTTTGTTTCGATGAGGCATCGGCAGTGACCTCGCCCCATATTGGAGTCCCGAGTGCTCGGATGGTTCCTGACTCCGATGCCCGGCACGCCTTTATGCGACAAGGTATTCGATACCCTAGTCAGACGCCTGGCGCTCTCAAAGATTCCACACTAATACTGGTAATTAGCCGCGTTAATGTTTTACCTGCCCAGCAACACGCCGCCGGTGGGCCGCGAGCGGCCCGGCGTCAAAACTGCGACGCGATTTTGACCGATTTGAGCAGCGCGGAGGCCTTGTTGACCGTTTCCTGGTATTCCGCCCCCGGGTCGGAGTCGGCCACGACGCCGCCGCCGGCCTGGATGTAGATCTTGCCGTCCTTGAGCAGCGCGGTCCGCAGCGTGATGCACGAGTCGAGGTTGCCGTCGTAGCTGAAGTAGCCGAGCGCGCCCGCGTAGAACCCGCGCTGCACCGGCTCGTTTTGCGCGATGATCTGCATGGCGCGGATTTTGGGCGCCCCGCTGACGGTGCCGGCCGGAAAGGTGGCGCGCATCAGGTCGAAGGCCGTCCGGTCCGGCCGGATCCGGCCCTCCACCTGGGAGACGATGTGCATGACGTGCGAGTAGCGCTCGACCACCATCAATTCGGGCACGTGCACCGTGCCGTACTCGCACACCCGACCGATGTCGTTGCGGGCCAAGTCCACCAGCATGAGGTGCTCGGCGCGCTCTTTCGCGTCCGCCAGCAGCTCCTTTTCCAGGGCGAGGTCGTCGGCCACCGTGGCGCCGCGCGGTCGGGTGCCGGCGATCGGCCGGATCTCCACCAGGCCGTCGGTCAGGCGGACATGCACCTCGGGCGAGGCGCCGACCAGGGAGAAGTCGCCGGTATCCAGTATGAACATATACGGCGACGGATTGACCGAGCGCAGCGCCCGGTACAGGGCGAGCGGGCCCGGCGCAAAGTCCAGGACGAAGCGCTGGGACGGGACCACCTGGATGATGTCGCCGGCTCGGATGTATTCCTTGACCCCGTCCACCAGCTGCTCGTAGGCCGCCCGCGTGAAATTGCCCGGGGGCGGCACGGGGGGGGCCACTTCCACCACCGGGGCCGGCGCCAGTTCGCGCGGCTGGCGGAGCACGGCGTACAGGCTGGCGAGTTCCGCGGCCGCGGCGTCGTAGGCCTGGCCCGCGTCGGGCTGGCCGCCCGGTCCGGTCAGGCGGGCGTTGACGCAAAGTCGCAGGGTCTGCTTGACGCGGTCGAAGATGACCAGCGTGTCCGCCAGCATGAAATAGGTGAGCGGAATGCCGAGCTCATCGCGGGGCGCGGCCGGCACGGTCGGTTCGATCCGGGTGACGTACTCGTAGCCGATGTAGCCGACGGCCCCGCCGGTGAAGCGGGGCATCCCGGGCAGGCGGACCGGCCGGTAGCCGGCGATTTCCTGGGCCACGAGCTCCAGCGGGTCGGCCGGCGTGGGCACGCGCTCGATCGGCCGGCCGGGCCGGCGGATTTCCGTCGTCGCCGGTCCGCTCGCGATGATCAGGCGCGGCCGGCAGCCGATGAAACTATAGCGATAGAGATTCTCGCCGCCCTCGACCGACTCGAGCAGATAGGCCGGTCCGTCGCCCTTGAGCTTCGCATACACCGAGACCGGGGTCTCGAAATCGGCCATCAGGTCGGTATAGACCGGAATGACGTCGCCTTGGCGGGCGAGTTCGAGGAATTCGGCTTTGCCGGGATGGAGGTTCACCGTACGAAGAAGGGGTTATGCTGCTTCTCGTCCTCCACCGTCGTCAAGGGTCCATGGCCGCAGGCCAGGACGGTGTCGCGGGGCAGCTTGAGGATCTTCTCGAGGTCGTTTTGGCGCTGCTCGGCGAAGTGCGTGGGGCTGCCGCCCATCGAACTCGCGAACAAGGCGTCCCCGACGATGGCCAGCGGGCGCAGCAAACCGGTGATGAAGTAGGTGGTGCCGCCGGGGGAATGGCCCGAGGTGAGGAGCGCCTTGATCGCGAGCGCGCCCACGTGGAAATAGGCGTTGTCCGCGAAGGTCCGGGCGCCGGGGGCGTCTGCCGCCTCGCGCTCGTTGACCCAGAGGGGCGCCCGGGTGGCGGCCTCCAGCGCGGCCCGCGCGGCGATGTGGTCCTCGTGCGTGTGCGTCAGGAACAGGTGGCTGACGCGCAGCCGCTCGGCCCGCACGACGTCGAGCAGTTCCGCGGCGTCGGCGCCGGTGTCGAAGACGGCCGCCTCCCGGCTGGCCGGGTCCCACACCAGGTAATTGTTCACGCCCATGCCTTCGTGGCGCGTGCAAAACATCGCAAAGCCCCGCCGCAGGTCGGGCGTGGCCGGGTACCAGCGGTCGTGGGCCAGGTCCTCGAGCGCCCAGGGGCTCAGCCCGAGGTGGCGGGCCACCCGGCGCAGGACCGCGTCGATCACGCGACCCCCCTGGACCGCGGCCAGGTCGGCCGCGCTGACCTCGGCCCGGGCGGCCAGGTCCGCGTCGGACAGGCCGAGGCCCCGCTGCGCTTTCGCGATCACGTCGGTAAAGTTGTCCTCGAGGGGAAGGCGCGCCATGGCGGGTATCTGGGATAAATTTGACCTCGCGTCGCAACGCGAGGTCAAATTTATGGGAAGCACCCTCCATGCACACCCTTGAATCCCTCTTTTCCCTCTCCGGCCAGGTGGCGGTGGTGATCGGCGGCACCGGCGAACTCTGCGGGGCGATGGCCGAGGGCCTGGCCGCCGCGGG
>CAZWMF010000243.1:0-6340 GCA_964634535.1 uncultured Opitutaceae bacterium
GTCCCGGCCGGGATCCAGGCGGCGACGGCTCCGCTAATGGCCAGCCTTTACGCCTTTTCGTTGGCGAATGGCTCTGCCGATTGCGCCATGGTCGCAACGCTGCCACCGGGCACTTATACCGCCCAGATCAGCGGGGTTGGTTATTCGAGCGGAATCGCCTTGGTCGAATTATATGAAATCCCGTAGATCGCCCTTCGGACCGACGGCCCAAACCAAATTCGTCGGCTGCGCAAGTTGAGCCCGGAGAGTATACCGGGGGTTCGCACTGAGACCCACCTATCCAGAACGTCGAACGATTAACCCCATGCCGGGTAACCCGTGCGCCGGTTGCGTCCGTTCAATCGGGTAGCGGTTCGATCACCAAGTCCCGGTATGAGACTTTCGTGTTCGCTCCGCCGTGGATTTGCAGCGCAAATTTTCCGTGGCAAGGGACCGTCGGGTCGCGCTCAGTAAAATCGACCGTTCGCACCCCGTTCAGCCAGATCTGGATGTGCGCGCCCTCGGCCCGAATCCGGTAATCATTCCATTGCCCCGGCCGCAACGCGGCCGCCCGCACCGCGGCCGGCGCCAAGGCGAGGTTCGCATTGCGCCGGCTTTCGTCGTATAAATTCCCGTCGGTATCGGCGCCGAGGTCGGCCTGATAACCCAAGACCTCAAAATTGCCGGGTACGCGCTGCGACCAGAACTGCACGCCGCCATTCACGAAGCCGCCGCCGCCCACAATCTTGTACTGCAGGCGCAGATCGAAGTCACCGTAATCGGCCGTCGTCGCGAGAAATTCGTTGTGCGGTTGCCGGCGGTCGAGGGCTCCGGCCACAATCGCGCCATCCTCCACCCGCCACGTGCTCGGGTTGCCCTCCCAGCCCGCGAGCGTCTGGCCATCAAACAGGGGCCGATCGACCGGCCCGCCCACCGTCGAGACCGTGCCGATGGCCGCCTCAGCGGGCGCGAGGACCTGGACTTCCATTCGGGTGAGTTCGGGATCGATGATGTCGATGGCCCACAGGCGCTCGCCGTTCACCTTGGGCCGGTGACTGTCTTGAGTGGCGATGCCGCCGCGCCGCAGCGCGCGGTAAGTGGCGTCGATATCGTAGACTTCGAAATTCACATGATCGAACGCGCCCGCCGCCCACTTGTTTAACGGCGGGTCGAAGAATATCAGTTCGATCACCTCGTTGCGTCCGCCGGGCAGCTGATATTTCACCATGGCCGGGCGCCCATCGGGATCGCTCCCGCGCGCCACCTCGGGCCAGCCCAGCGTCTCGCGGTAGAAGGCCATCGTGGCGGCCGCTTGCGAACGAGCGACCGCGAGACCGAAATGCTGCAGATGCCGGCTGAATGGAGCCGCGGCTCCGGCCGGGTCGGCGGACGGCGTTTCCGGCTCGGCCACCCGGATCCGATTGCCCGCCGGATCCGCCCACTGCAGGACGCGCCGGCGCGGATCCGATCCAATCCACTGGGTCGACACGCCTCGAGCGTTCAAGGCACGCGCAATTTCCGCAGGCTGGTCGGCCTCCAGGGTCACGTACTGCAGCCGCCGCGCCCAGTTGGCTTCGGGAACCGTCTGAAACTCGAGCCACTGGCCCGCGCCCACGACAAACCGGAATCGGCCGGGCCCAATCGGCTCCTCGGCGAATCCGGTCCCATTCCCCCAGAACCGCTCGAGCGGGGCCCGGTCGGCGGTCAGGAAAGTCAATCCCGCGATGCCGGAGACCGCGACCGGCGGCAACGAACCCACCGGGGTGGCGCCACGGGAGAGCGATGAAGCCCAGACGAGCAACCCGGGGAGCACCAGGCGCAGAGACTGGAAAACGCATGTGCAACCCAAGCCGGCCCGCAACCCTGGGTTGCGAGAATGCCCCGACTGTCTGGCGGAAATCCGGCGGTCCGATTCACCCACCCGTCGACTGTCGATACGGTGTGACCGTTTCATCGTTGCCCAAGAGCTCTCAAGCATTTCTAACGGCAATTGGGGTCCGTCCGCAAGCTGCCGGTTTTCCGCCGTCCGCCGGCGTGGGGTCCGCGGCGTCCGCCGAATGACGCGTCAACCGGCGCCGCTCAAGCGGCCGGCGATACAATCGCAAACGCTTGGGTTTCGAGCGCCTTAACCATGAAGTCGCTTTCCTGCCGGATCGCCTGCAAGTACTCCACCGCCATCTCCAGCTTCCCTTCCGCGGCATCGATCTCCAGCCGTTTGGTCAGGTTGATCAACGCAAAGTTGCGAACCATGATGAAATGCGAGACGAGGGCGTGCGCCCGGTTCCTGATTTGCGCGCAATCGCGCGAGTCGACGGCATCGGCCAGAGTCTTCAGGCTTTCATGAAGGGCGCGGACATAGCCCGCCAACACCCCGGACAGGTTATCCGGACCGGCCGCCGCCACGAATCGGAGGAGTTCGAGCGTGTAATTGCGTCCGCATTCCTCCGACGGTTGCGTCGCGACCAAGCGTTGGCGCAACGGACGACCGGTCGCCTTCTGAATCGCGGCCGCCAATTCGGCCTCATGGATCGGCTTCGGAACAAATGCGTCCATGCCGGCGTCGATGCATTCCTTTCGGCGTTCCGCAGAGCCGTTGGCGCTTATCCCCACGATCGGCAGAACGGACTTGCCGTTTTCCATCTGGCGAATCGCCTTGGCCAAATCCGGTCCGGACATTCCGGGTAAGTCGCAGTCGGTCAACAGCGTTGAATAGAGCCGGTTGGACAATTTATTCATGGCCCGCTCCGCCGTTGGGACGGTTTCGGCCGTCAGGCCCATGCGTTCGAGCATCCGGACGAACACCTGGGCAAAAAAGCTTTGGTCTTCAACCACTAGGACGGGCTCGGTAAGTCGTGAGAGGATTGCGGCCATCGGCCCGTAAATCCTGGGTGGGATTCGGGCGTCCCGGAATGCGAATATCCCCCGTGATTTGGGGTGTCCGACCCCCAGGCGAAACGAGGAGGGTCGCCGATCCGGCTCGATTGGGTATTAGTGCCGAGTATTCTGATCACGTGTCTTGTGCGAGTGGTTCGACGGCTGATGGGGCGCATAGGTAATACATATGTTTTTGTATATCAACCACTTTTGATTAATTGTGCGTCGGTCCGACCCACCCTGGAGTATTGAAAACGCCGAGCCCACCATCCGCTCCGGATAGGCGAAAGACGGCATTGGACTGTCCGGCCAGTCTGTTATAATTCGTGGGTGCCAAAAACGCCGGCCCTCTCCGCATCCAGCACCCGCCCCCGGCTCCTCGTCGCCGAGGACCATACGTTGGTTAGGCAATTGGTGGTCGCGGTGTTGGCCGAGGCGATCCCGGGTGGCGAGGTGACGCAGGTGGCGAGCGTGGCGGAACTGGAAAAGGTTGAGGGAACCTTCGAACTACTGCTGATCGACCTCGAATTGACCGACGGCATGTCCCTCAACTGGCTGGAGGCCAGGACCAAATCTCATCATGAGAAGGCGATCATCCTGTCGGCGGTGAGCGAGGACTTTGTGCTTTATCGGGCTCTGCGCTCGTCGGTGATGGGCTACGTCCACAAACAGGACGACATGGAGATACTGAAACTGGCGGTCCAAAGCGTGCTGGCGGGATCGATCTTCTTTTCTCCCCGCATGCAGAGCCTGCGCCAGCGGATGAATTCGGACCCGAATTGCTTCGTCAAAATTCTCTCGGAGCGCGAACAGCAGATTCTGGAGTTGATCGGCGCCGGGGTCGGCAACGACGAGGCCGCTTCGGTTTTGGGGCTGAAGGCGGCGACGGTGGCCGACCACCGCAAGAACATCATGGCGAAACTCGATTTGCACAGCCAGGCCGACCTGATGCAGTACGCCCTGCGCAAGGGGTTCAGCCGGCTTTGAGCCGGGGCGAGTTCAGGCGCCGGCCGCGTGGACGCCGGCGTCGGTCAGGCGCTGCACGAGCGGTCCAATGAGGCTTTGCAGCCGGCGCAAATCGTCCTCCGGTTTCCGACCGGTCCGCACGAGCCGCTCCACGATGGCCAACTGTTCCGCCAAATCTTTGGCGTGCACGGCCAGCACGCGACTGCGAAACGAGTGAACCGCCCGGGCGGCCGCGGCCGCCGTTTCCGGATCGTCCGCCGCCCCGGCGATCGCGCCCTCGACGCTTTGCCACGCCGGCAGCAGGCCGGCCGAGAATTCGGCCAACGCCTGGCGCCCGTCGGGCAGCCGGAGCAGGGTTGAGAAGTCCCAATCGCCCGACTCGCCGACGGCCATGGTCGGATTTGAGCGGAAACCCTGGTTCTCCAGCCCGAGGATCGCCGCTTCCAGCTTTTGCCGCGAAATCGGCTTGGTGACGTATCCGGTGATGCCGGCCGCCTTCGCCTCGGCGATCTTTTCCGTCGTCGAATAGGCGGTCACCGCGATGATCGGCGGCTTCGGTTCCGCAAAGAGGGCCAGCATCTGTTTGGCGAGCGTGGCGCCATCGGTGTCCGGCAGGAGGAAGTCGGTGAGGATGAGGTCGTAGCTGCCGGTTTTTGCGAGCTCCATGGCGCCGGCGCCGTCGACGGCCCAGTAGACCTCATAGCCCAATTGATTCAGGATATGGCCGAGGACGAGCCGGTTGTACGTCTCGTCCTCGATGGCCAACGCCCGGGATCGCTTGGCGTTGGGCTCGACAAACTTCGGCGGCGCCTCCGTCCTCGGCGATTCACTCGAACCCAAGACGACCTCGATCCGGAAGGTGGTCAGTCCATCATGGCTCGTCGCCGTCAACGATCCGCGCATCGCCTCGACCAGGCGGCGGGAAACCGCCAGGCCCAGACCGGTTCCCGGAATGCGCCGAGCGAGCGCGTCCTGTCCCCGCACGAAGCTTTCGAAGAGGTGTTCGAGGGTATCCGGCGGAATGGTCGGCCCGGTGTTGGCGACCGCGATCGCCACGGCGACGGCGCCGTCGACCTGGGGGGTCGCGCTCGCCTTGATCCATACCATGGGCGGCGAACCGTATTTCAAGCCGTTCGAGACCAGGTTGGTCACCACCTGGCGAATCTTGCCGGAGTCGCCGCGCAGCCATAATTCGCGGGTGGCGGCGTCGAGTCCGGCAAAGTCGAGGCGGCACTTCTGCAAGTCGGGGTCGACCGCCCGCGAGGCCCCTTCGATGGCGTCGACCAGGTCGAAAGTCTCCTCGTTCACCTGGATCTCCCCGCGGTCGATTTTGCCAAAATCGAGGACGTCGTCCAGGATTTGGCGAAGCTGGACCCCGCAACCCTTCAAGGTCTTCGTCAGCATGCGTCCCCGCGCCGCCACCGTCCGGTCCGGATTGGCCAGGGCCTCGTCCAGCATGTCGCACAGCCCGAGCACCCCGTTCAAGGGATTGCGGATCTCATGGCTCACCGACGAAAGGAACTCCTCGCGCGCGGCTTGCGCCTTGCGCAATTCCGCCGTGCGCTCGGCCACCAGCGCCTCGAGCGCGCGCGCGCGCTTGCTCAGGTGCCGCGTTCGCCACCGCACGAACGCGTACGCCCCCAGGATTGTCGTCAGCACGCCGAAGATCAGTTCGGTGGGCGATTGGTGCCACCACGGGGTCGGTCGTTCGACGACAAATCGGGTTTGCACCCGTTTTCCGCCCAAGTCGCCGCGGATCTCGATCTGCGTTCGCCCGAACGGAAGTCGCGGCAGGTCGACCCGCCGGCCCGGCGCGGCCACCATCCACTCGCCCTGATCCCGGTCGCTCGACCGAACGCTGTAGATCGGGCTGTCCCACGGAAGAAAATTGGGCGGCAGGATGAAGGCCACCCCATCCTCGTGCTTGCCCAAAACCCAGGGGTCCGGCACCGGCTCATTGCCCGTCGGCAGATGCGGCACGATCGGCAATGGCTCGGCCGGCGTCAACCGGCTCGCCGATACGGCCATGCGGGTACCGACCACGAACAATCGGCCACCCTCGGTCACCACCCGCGCCGGGTCGTCGGGGATGGGAAACTCCAGCGGAATCCACTCGCCCTTCACGGCCTCGCCCAAGACGAAGCGCTCCTGTCCGAGTTCCAGGAGCGCGATCACGGTTCCATTCCAGCGGCTGGCCGCCACGAGCCGAGCCCCCGGGACGCTCGCCAGAACCCGGCCGGCCGAGTCAAACAGGGTCCCTTGGCCGTCGAGCGCGACCGCATCCCACCGGCTGACGGCCGCCACCCGGCTCGGCCCGGAGCCAAAGGCGTAAATGACCGCGCCATCGGTGAGGCGATACACCCCGCGCGAGGTGCCGACGAGGGGGCCGCCCTCCGCCGGGGCGAGCGAACTGGCGTCCGGACCGGGGACCGGGGTCACGGTCCCGGCCGGAGTTACCCGGATCACCGCCAACCCGGTGAGCACGGCGACGTCGGCGCCCGTCGGAACGATCGTCGGGGCA
>CAZWMF010000244.1:0-6321 GCA_964634535.1 uncultured Opitutaceae bacterium
GCACTTCGTCGAGGAGGAGATCGCCCAGCGGATTCACGAGCTCGAGACCCACGCCACCCCCCATCTGGTGATCGACCAGCGCGGCGTGCCCGGCGCCCGCACGGTCGCGCTGGATCGGACGCGCGCCATGCGCGAACTCGTCGATCATCTCCTCGACCTCGGTCACCGCTCCTTCGGTCTGCTCGGCATGAGCGGCGCCGCCCGCTCGGTGCGCGACCGGCTGGCGGGCATCGAGGCCGCGCTGACGGCCCGCGGCCTCGAGCTCGCGCACGCCACCGCCGCGCTCGACGCGCGGCACGCGCGCGAGAACGACTTCGAATACGGCCGCGCCCTGGCCCACAGTTTCTTCGAGGGGGACAATCTGCCGACCGCCTTTCTGGCGCTCAACGACGAGATCGCGATCGGCGCGATGCACGGCCTGCAGGAGGCGGGCGTGCGCGTGCCGGCGGACGTGTCGGTGGCCGGATTCAACAATCTCGACCTGTGCCTGATGTCCACGCCGCGGTTGACGAGCGTCGACCAGCAGATCCAGGCGACGGTCGACGCGGCGATCGCCCTCCTGCTGGCCGACATCGGCCGGCCGGCATCCCGGCGGCCGATCGTGCGCATGATCAAGCCGCTGTTGGTGTCCCGCGGTTCCACCGGGCCGGCCCGCGCACCGGCCGCGTAGGCGCGCGGCTGCTGGAACGTCCAGGTGTGTCGATTGTCAGCCCGCGGTCATATTTGATTGCCTCGGGCCACCGAACTTTCGACCCTAGCGAGCCCCTTTGCCAATGGATACCCCTACCCCATCCGATCCCCCTTTGGTCGGCCCAGGCGCCGACGTAGGCACTGAAGTTTGCGCGGTTAGCGGCAAGCGCTATCCGCGCCGCGAAATGATCCAGTTCGAAGGCCGCTGGATTTCCGCTGAGCATAAGGCGGAATTTTTCCAACGGCTGCGCGAAGGCGTGGCGATTACGCCGCAGGGGCGCTACGCGGGCTTCTGGATCCGCGTCGGTGCACGGTTGATCGACAGTATCGTTCTTTGGGTCGTAATGATGGTGATCAATATAGTTGTACTGAAAGCTGCCCAATGGGCATTTGTCGGGCCGTCCCATCAACGTTTGACGCCGGGCGCCATTCCGTCGGAGCAGATCAGATATTTTTTGACCGTCATGTTGATCAACATTGCGTTCGGTTTTTCCTACCAGATTTTCTTTATTCGAAAATTTGACGCGACGCCCGGAAAACTTGCCTGCGGGATCCGCTTGACGCGTGCCGACGGCTCCAAGCTGGCCGTAGGCCGCATTATCGGGCGAATGTTCTCCGAAATGGTCTCCGCGTTCATTTTATACATCGGATTCATGATGGCGGGCTGGGATGACGAGAAGCGGGCGTTGCACGATCGCATGTGCGATACGCGCGTGCGATACGCCAAATGACCGCGGGCACGGCGTTGCGTTGCCCGGTCTGCCACGCCCGGTTGGAATCCCTGGCGTGGCACGGCAACGATGGGGGGCGGTGCCTTCGGTGCTTCCGCGATTTCGACTTCCAAGGGTTTCCGGCCCTGACGAAGGCGCCGGATGCAGTCCGGCCGCAAGCGGCGGTGCCGGCGGTCGATTCGGTCTGTTTTTTTCATCCCGAGAACCGAGCCGAGACGGTATGCGACGACTGCGGTCGGTTCTTGTGCCCGGTATGCCAGATCGAGGACGGGGATCGGCGGCTGTGCCCGGCCTGCATCGCCAAATCCCGCCGGGGCGAGGGCATCGACGGTATCCGCCAGCGCACGCTCTACGACAACATGGCGCTTGTTTTGGCGATTGGACCGCTGATCATTTGGCCCTTCACCCTGGTTGGAGCCCCAATCTGCTTGGGAATGGTGGCCTGGGGCTGGCGTCGGCCGGGTAGCCTGGTGCGCGGCCGGCACTGGCGCTTTGCCGTCGCCACGGCCCTCGCGGTCGCTCAAGTCGTCGGTTGGGTGACCCTTTTCGTCTATCTCGCACACCGACGGCGCCATTAGGCTACCATGATCGGTCGGAAACTGCCTCCCACCTACACCCGGCTTTGCCGGCATCGGACCGGCAGCCTGTGGCTTGCGCCGGATCACCTTCTGGTGGTCTCTTCGTCGCTTCTAGCGGAGGACTACCGTCGGGTGGCGCTGGGCGACGTGCAGGCCATTTTTATCTATTCCGACGGCCGCCGCTTACTGTGGGCCTTGGCGTGGGGTGCCTTACTGGTCTTTAGCGGCGTGTTCGTAATCAATGGATTCCATTCGGTCGGCGGCCCGCGTATATCACTCGTGTTCCTAGCCATTGGTGCGGCGGGTTTGATTTGGAATCTCCTCCGGGGGCCGGGCTGCTGCGGCTATCTGGTCACCCGTGTGCAGACGCTTCGGCTGCCGGGATTCCGCCGGAGGCCGCGGGGCCGGCGGGTGTTGGGCCGGCTCGGCGAGGCGATCGCCCGCGCCCAGGCCGCGGCGTCAGCCGTCCCAACCGGGGGGCCGTCGGCATGACGACCGAATTGCGGGCAATGCGTTGCGCGCGGCATGCGGAACGCGACGCGGCGGCGCGCTGTCCGGCCTGCGGGGGTTTCTTCTGCCGGGAATGCGTGGTCGACCATGGCGGCCGTTTGCTATGTGCGTCCTGCCTTGCCCGGGAAGTTACCCCGGAGAGCGCCGCGGTCCGCCGACGTTGGGCGCGGCTGCGAGGGTTGGCCTCGATTGCGGCGGCCGTGACCCTGCTTTGGACCGTTTTTTTTTGCTCGGGGGAACTCTACCTGATCATCGCCCGATGAAACCCGCCTCCCGCCAGGACCTGCCGGGCGCCCTTGCCCTGATTGAAGAGGCGACGCATTTGCTGCGCACGGCGGAGCCCGCAGCGCTGTGCATTTATTGGGCTGGGACGATCCCTTTCTATCTGGCCATGCTCGCGATTTGGGCGGAATTGGCCCGCGAACGACCGCCGGCGGGCGCGGTTGCGGGGATGGCGCTCGTCTTGGTGCCGCTCTATGGAATCATGAAGGCCGTTCACGCCGAGTTTTGCCGGCGCCTGATGGCCCAACGCCATCGGGACCAGGCCGTGTCTTTACACCTCGCCGATTGGTGGCGACTCGCCATCGGCCAACTTCGCCGCCAACCGTGGGCCTTGGTGGCCTTCTGGGCCGGCGCTCTCACGGTGGTGGCTTTCCCGTGGGCTCTTGCCTATGGCCAATCCAGTTCGGTGCTCGGTTCCGTATCCGCAGGGAACGGCGAGGCGGCCGCCCAGGCGCGCCTTGCACCTCGCCAGAATGCTGTGGCCGTCGTCTGGTTTGCGTTGGTTTTCCTCGTCGTGTGGATCAATGCCTATTCGCTGTGTCTTCTTGGTCCCTGGGCTGCCGACCACCTCCTGGGCATTGAGAGCGTCTTCAGTCGAAGTGGGCGATCGGTGATCAATGCCGTCTTCCTATCGGCGTCGCTCGTGATCGCGTGGGTGGTCTTCGACCCGTTGCTGAAGGCATTCTACACGCTGCGAGTCTTCTACATTCGGGCGCGGCACACGGGCGAGGACCTGCGGGTGGATCTGAAGATGACCCGGGCCGGCCGAATCGCCGCTTGGGTCGCGTTGCTGACGGTCGGGCTGGCTCCGGCAAAGGCTGCGATGACTTCCGCGGCTGCCGAGACATCGATCGTGGAGGTGACCCGGCTGGACCGGGCCGTAAACCGAACGCTGGCCGGTCCGGAGTACTCGTGGAGTCGACCATCTCCCCGCGAGGACGTTGCACTCGGCCCGTTCGCCCGCTTTGGCTCCGACGCATTCGAGAAACTCGAGAGCGCCGTGCGGTCGTTTGGCCGGACCCTTGAGCGGCTTTGGCACTGGTTCTATCCACCGGATCCGGTGAATGTCGTTGGGGGGCATCAGGCCACGAGTTCCTGGGGCGCCGCTATCGTCATCGTACCCGTCGTGGCGGTGCTGGGCGTTTTGGTCTTCGTTATCTTGGCGATCGTCCAGGCCCAGGCGCGGCGGATTTCTACGGCGACGGCGCTCAAGGCGGCGCCGGTGGGGGCGCCCGACCTGACGGCGGACACGGTCGATGCCTCCCGACTTCCGGTCGGGGGCTGGCTGGATCTGGCGCGTGAATCGGCGCGCCGCGGCGAATGGCGCCTAGCGCTGCGCGCAACCTACCTCGCGACCTTGGCGGAATTGGCCGCGCGCGAGTTCATCCGACTGGCCCGGGCTAAGACCAATCTCGATTATGAGCGGGAATTGCGCCGCCGGGCAGCCGCCCGTCTCGACGTGGTCGACCGGTTCGCGTGCCGCCGCCGGCAGTTCGAGGCGGTTTGGTACGGATCGGCAAGCGTCGGATCGGTCGAAGTGCAGTCTTGGATCGAGGAAATCGCCGCGGGGTGGCCGGCATGAGGCGTCTCGGCGCCACGATTTTGCTCGGGGCTTTGGCCGTCGGCCTCGCTGCCGGGGTGGTCGAGATCAGCCGGTTTCGCGTCGTCGGCGAGCCGCAGTTTCCGCCGTATTCGTCTTTGCGAACGCAACGGGATGGAACCAAGGTATTGGCCGACAGCCTGGCGCTCCTGCCTGGATTCATGGTGGAGCGCGGACTGAGCCCGGTGGCCGCGCTCGATGCGTTGCCCGCGCGGCTTATCGTGTTCGCCGGAATTGAGGCGCAGACTTGGCGCGACTGGGATGAGGCCGACGTCGCCGCGCTCGATCGGGCGATTCGGTCGGGTGGCCGGGTCGTGTTCGCCTTTCGTCCGTCGGCGATTGTCTGGTCTGCGGCGGTCGGGCAGCGGTGTGCGGCAAGCCGGACTTGGCAGGTGGATCTCGCGATGGCCACCAACCCCGCAACCGATTCCGAAGGGTCGGTTCGCGCCGTGCGGGCGCCGGTCGCGCCCGAAGCGCTGCCGCGGGAGCTCGAGTGGAAGGACAGTTTTGTCTTCGTGCCCGATCGGGACGCGGGCTGGCACACCGTCTTCACCCGGGGCGGCGAACCCGTGATACTCGAGAGGACCATCGGGCGGGGAACGATCGTATTGGTTGCCGACGCCACGGGTCTCACCAACGGAGCCCTGGCCGAGCGGCGGGAGACGCGCCTGCTGGCCTGGCTCGTCGGCGACCGCCGGCAGATCTACATCGACGAGACCCATCTGGGCCTCGACGACCGGCCGGGCATCGCCGCCTTGGCGCGCCGCTACGGACTGACGAGCGCCTTCGTTCTGACCGTCGTGGCGGCTGCCCTGTTCGTTTGGCGCCGCTGGGCGCTCTTCGTTGCGACG
The DNA here is from genome assembly GCA_964634535.1 of uncultured Opitutaceae bacterium. GTDB lineage: Bacteria > Verrucomicrobiota > Verrucomicrobiia > Opitutales > Opitutaceae > Palsa-1447. The sequence continues at coordinate 5,243 of CAZWMF010000244.1, forward strand.
CCGTCAGATTCGGCGACACCGATACTCGAATATGGGCCCACGGCGGGTCTGGAGAACCTCTTGAGGCGCGCGCTCAAACCCCGCGACCTGGCCGGCGTCTGCCTCCGCGAGTGGCGGGCGGCAGGTGAGCCGGGCCGGCTTTCCGCGGAGCCAATCTCTGACGAGCCGGGAGCCGGAGCTTCGGTTCAAGTCTACAATGCGCTGCGGGCGAAAATTCGGCGGCGCTAGGAAACATTCGGGCTAACTTTTTAACATGACTGAATCCATCGAAAAACTTACTGCCGTTTTGGCGGGCGCCCGTGCCGAAGCGGGCAAGGTCATCATCGGCCAGGAGACCGCCATCGACATGGCGCTGATGACGCTGCTCTGCCGCAACCATGCGCTGATCGAGGGCGTGCCGGGAGTGGCCAAGACCCTCCTCGTCCGGACCCTGGGCTGTGTGCTCGGCGTGCCCAGCGGCCGCGTACAGTTCACGCCGGACCTCATGCCCTCCGATATCACCGGCATGAACGTGTTTAATTTTCAGACAAGTCGGTTCACATTGGTTCAGGGGCCGGTTTTCACGACGTTTCTGCTCGCCGACGAAATCAACCGCGCACCAGCCAAGACCCAGGCGGCGCTCCTGCAGGCAATGCAGGAACGGACGGTCACGATCGACCGCGATACCCATGCGCTGGATGAGAACTTCACGGTGTTCGCAACCCAAAATCCGGCCGATTCGGAAGGCACCTATCCGCTGCCCGAGGCGCAAAAGGACCGGTTCATGGTCCGAATCAAGATGGAACCTCCCCTGCGCGACGACGAACTGACCCTGGCCCGCCGCACGCTGGGCCAGGATGCGCCCGAGAGTGTTCTGGCGGCCGGCGCGGTGCGTCCGGTGGTGGTGGCGGCCGAATGGGCCGGCTTGCGGGCCGGCCTTGGCGAGATCCTGCTCCGGGACGAACTTGTCGTCTATGCGGTGGATCTGGTGCGGGCCACCCGGACTCATGAGAGCGTCCTCGTGGGCGCCGGACCGCGGGCCACGCAGGCCATACTGCTCGGCAGCCGGGTCAATTCGACGCTGGCCGCCCGGGATTTCG
>CAZWMF010000245.1:0-6306 GCA_964634535.1 uncultured Opitutaceae bacterium
GTTCATCCGGGAGAGCAAGTACAACCAATATACCGACCCCAACTACTCGCGGCTGCTGGCCAAACTGGGCGACCCGGACCGCGAAAAGGAGAAATTCGCGGCCATGTCCCCCGTGGCCCATGCCGACCAGATTCGCGCCGCGATTTTGAGCGTGCGCAGCGAGTTCGATCCGGCCTACGTCACCAGTTCGTCCTCCGAACTCGTGTCCATCGTGTCGCGCAATCATGTGGCGACCGATACGATGACCTTTGCCAATGAGACCGACGGCGTGCGCCATCTGCGGAACAAGGTCGAACTCTACAGTCGGATCGAGGACTTCCTGGCGAAGAATATGGGGCCGGGCGGCGCCGCCCCCTGACGCGCGCCGGCCGGTGTGACAATCCGGTTACGTCGCCGGCCGCGTTCCCCATTGAGGCTGGAGTTTCGGAACGCGGCCCGCTGAGCTGGCCGCGGGCGGTCCCTGGACCCCCGCCGGCGCGCTGCCTTTCCGGCCAGTCCGTGCGGCCCGGCTTTGGTGCGCCGGCATCCGCAACCCCGGGGAAGAATATTATTTTGACTCATCAAAATCTTTATTTCTAGGGTTCGTAGCCATGAGTCCTTCTGCGCTCGCCCGAGGTCTGCCTGCCCGCCGCGCCCAGCCGCCCGCCGGTCTGTCGCGCGGGAGGCGAACCCCGCCCATGCCCCGGGCTTTTGGCCCGGAAATTCGCGACACCGGCTTTGGAGCCGCGGCGATCCCGCGGCTGGCGCCGGCCTGCAGCCATCAGCCGTTCCGGCGAATCGGGCGCCATCTTCACGGGTTTCTGGCCAGCGGCCGGCTCTTCAGCCTGGCTCTGGCCGTCGGCGCGACCGCTTCGGGCCAGGTTAACCCCGACGGAGCGGATTGGACGTTGCACACCCAGTCCACGTACATCGATCAATGGCATTACGGCTTTCCCTCGCCCTACGCGGGGCCGGAGAGCTTCACCGCCGCGTCCGAATCGGCCGCGACGTTCTCGGTCTCCCTATTCCTCGGCCGCCGCCTCTGGGACGGCGCAGCCGTGTACTACAATCCCGAGATATTCCAAGGTTATGGCCTGAGCCGCACGCTGGGCATCGCGGGCTTTCCCAATGGAGAGGCGGTCAAGTCGGGCTTTGCGAACCTGCACTACAATACCTCGCGGCTTTACCTGCAGCAGGTCGTCGGCCTAGGCGGCCCCCGCGAGAAGATCGACGACGATCAGGACCAGGTGGCCGAATCCGTGGACGTGGATCGGCTCGTCTTTTCCGTCGGAAAATTCTCCGCCAACGACTTCTTCGACAACAACGCGTACAGTCACGATTCCCGCACGCAGTTTCTCAATTGGGCCCTGTGGGAAAGCGGGGCCTGGGACTATCCGGCGGACGTAGTGGGGTTCACCGCGGGCGCGGTGGCCGAATGGAACACCCAAAACGGCGAACTTCATTATGGGATTTTCATGGAACCGTCCGTGGCCAACGGCGCGCGCCTCGATCCGCATCTGACCCAGGCCTACGGCCAGATCCTGCAGTACGACATTCGCTACGCCTTGTCCGGTGATCGTACCGGCACGCTTCGGCCCTTCGTCTATTGGAACCGCGCCCACATGGGCCTCTATGCCGCGGCGGATGGCGAGAACACCCCGGATATCGCGACCACCCGGACCTATCGCAGCAAGGTCGGTTTCGGCCTGAGTTGGGACCAGGCTTTGAACGCGAACCTGGGGGCGTTCTCCCGCCTGAGTTGGGACGACGGCCGCACGGAGACGTTCGCGTTTACCGAAATCGATCGCTCCGCCGCCGCGGGCTTGAGCGAAAAGGGCACGCCCTGGGGCCGGCCCGACGACGTCACGGGCCTGGCCGCGGTCGTCAACGGCCTGGCGCCGGACCATCGACGTTATCTCGAGGAGGGCGGCGAAAGCTTCATCCTGGGCGATGGCGCCCTCGACTATGGGCCGGAGGAAATCGTCGAATGGTATTACCGCATCAATCTGTCCGCCCACCTGTCCCTCAGCCCAGACTGGCAATACATCGAGCATCCGGGCTATAATCGCGATCGCGGCGGCGTATCCGTCTACGCCGTCCGCGCCCATGTCGAATTCTAGCCGGTCCAATCCCGCCCGCCGCCTGCGCTATTGGCGCGCCGACTTTTGGCCGCGGGTCGTCGCCGGGCAGGATGCCGCGCTGCGCCGGTGGCTGATCGCGGCCACCCTCGTCCTGGTGGCCCTGATCGGTGCGGCCGACTTCCTCACGGGCTTCCAGGTTTCGCTGCTGGTCTTCTATTTTCTGCCGGTATCCCTGGCCGTGGCGGCGGCCGGCTGGCGGTTCGGCGCGTTCATCGCCGGGCTGAGCGTCGCCACCTGGCTCGTGGGCGACTTCGCCGCCGGGGCCCATTTCGCCAACTTGCTCATCCCGGCCTGGAACGCCGAGATCGCCCTGGGCACCTATCTCATCCTGATCTGGCTTCTCCACAGCATCGTGGCGCTGCATCGAGAAATGGACGAGCGGGTCCGCCAGCGCACCGCCGCGCTGACCGCCGAAATCGCCGAACGGGAACGGCTGGAGAAGGCGGTTCTGGAAATCGGCGAGCGGGAGCGGCGGAGCCTGGGACGGGATCTGCACGACGGGTTGGGCCAGCACCTGACCGGCACGGCGCTGGTCGCGCAGGCGCTGGCCGCCCGGCTCGCCGCCGGCCACGCGGCGGAGGCGGCCGAGGCGCACAAGGTCGTCACGTTGGTCGAAGACGGCATCGAGCAAACCCGTCAGGTCGCCAAGGGCCTTTTGCTCGGGGAAATCGAGCGGGACAGCCTGGCCGCGGCGCTCCAGGAACTGGCGGCGACGACGCGGACCGCCACGAGCCTCGCCTGCCAATGCCATTGCGCCATCGACCCGCTGCTCCCCGAAGTCGGCGTTGCCACCCACCTCTATCGCATCGCGCAGGAGGCCGTCCGCAACGCCGTCCGGCACGGCCGGCCGCAGCGGGTGGACATCACCTTGACCGAGCGAGCCGACGGCCTGCTCCTGCAGGTGAAGGACGACGGGGCGGGCCTGGCGGCGACCGGCGAGCGGCGGCCGGGGCTTGGCCTGCGAATCATGGCGCACCGGGCCGCGATTATCGGCGCCAGCTTCTCGATTGAAGCCCCGCCCGGGGGTGGCACGCTGGTCTCATGTCGGCTCCCGATCCCGATTCCACGCCGGCAGTGAGGCGGCGTGTCTTCCTCGTGGACGATCACGCCCTCGTGCGGGAGGGCCTGGCCAAGCTGATCGATCAGGAGCCCGACCTGCGCGTATGCGGCGCGGCGGCAACGGCGGTCCAAGCCTACGCGGGCATCCAGACGGAAAGCCCGGATGCGGTGATCGTCGACCTCTCGCTGGGTGGCGATTCGGGTTTCGACCTGATCAAACAAATTCAGGCGCTGCCCCGCCCGCCACCCGTGCTCGTCCTTTCGATGCACGACGAGGCGACCTACGCCGAACGGACACTTCGGGCCGGGGCGCTCGGCTACGTCATGAAACGGGAGAGCACCAGCCGGACGATCGCCGCGCTCCGGGAGGTGCTGCGGGGTCGGCTCTACCTCAGCGAATCCATCGCCGCTCAGGTCGCGGGCCGGTTTGTCGGCGTGCGGGCCGCGGCCGAAACATCGGCGGTCGACCGGTTGAGCGACCGGGAATTGGAGGTCTTCCGCCGCATTGGCCTGGGCCACGAAAATCGCGAAATCGCCGAGTCGCTGCATCTCAGCCTCAAGACCGTCCAAACGCACTGCGCCCACATCAAGGAGAAGCTGGGCATTCCCAACGCGACGATCCTGATCCGGGAAGCCGTTCGCTGGGTCGAACGCGAGCATAAGTGACGGCGCATAGGGCCAGGCCCTATACGATTATCAAATCAAGCCCGATGGCGGACCGGCCCCCGGATTTGTTAGGGTGGGACGATGGGGATTTGTCCGCGTCCGCCGGTTGTCGGGAAGCCGGCCCGAAGCCATAAGCCATCGGAGAATTGCATACAAACGATTGGCATGGATGTGCTTATGCTAACCGCTGCAGCCATTCTGGGCTTGGCGCTAGCGGCGATCTCGGCCCGAGGTGAGCCGGCGCCGGCCAGCGCACCGGCGCTGACCCTCGCCCGGGCCCAGGAGCTCGCCCTCGAGCGCAACGCCGATTTTCGGGTGGCCGAACTCCAAGTCGCCGCAGCGCTGGCCCAGCTCAAGGTGGCCCGCGAGTATCCCAATCCGGTTCTCGGTCTGTCCACGAGCGACATCAACACCGACGGCCGCACCAATGCGACCCCCCTGGGCAACAGCCTGCTCGACCGCAGCTACGACAGCATCGTTTCGTTGAGTCAGCTGCTGCTGGTGGCCAAGCGCTCGGTGCTGCGGGACGCAGCCCGCGCCGGGGTGGAGGCGGCCCAGTCGCAGCGCGATGACGCCCGCCGGCTCCTGGCGCAGGCCGTCACCCAGGCGTACGTGGCGGCGCTCGCCGCCCGCGACGAGGTGGCCGTGCTGCGCGACTCGGCCGATCACTTGCGCCGCGAGGCGGACATCGCCCAACACCGGCTCAAATCCGGGGATATTTCATCGGCCGACGAAGTGCAGATCGAAATTGGCGCGGACCAGGACGATCTGAATGCCGATGCGCAGGCGGCCGCGGCGCGCGCCGCGGTCGTCGCCTTGGAAGCCTTGCTCGGCGAACCGGCACCGCACGGCGACACCCCGCTCGCGGACAGCCTGGATCGGCTTTGGCTCGCCACTCCGCCCGACCTTGAAACCGCACCGGTGGGCCCCCGGCCGGACATCGCCGCCGCCGAGGCGACGGTCGCACAGGCCGAAGCGAATGTGCGGTTGCAGCGCCGGCAGCGCATTCCCGATGTCACCCTGAGCGTGCAGTACGAACGCCAGCCACCGGACCAACCGAACACGGCGGGAATCGGCATTTCGCTGCCGCTGCCGCTTTGGAACCAATCGACCGGCGAGATTCTCGGGGCCAAGGCCGCCCGCGACCAGGCGCAGGCTCAACTCGACAAGGTGCGGATCGCCGCCGCCTCGGAGGTGACCGCCGCCCGCATCGCCTTTCACGAGGCGGCCGCGCGGGCGCGACGCTACGCCGAGTCGCTGTCGCGCAAGTCCGCGCAGGCCACCCGGAGCGTGGCCTACGCCTACGAGCACGGCGGGGCGGCGCTCGTCGACCTGCTGGAGGCGGAGCGCAACGACAACGCAATCCGGCTCGCGACCAAGCAGGCCGAAGCCGACACCGTGACCGCCACCGGCGCCCTCTTGGCTGCGCTGGGCCGCGGCCCAGCCCCGTCCTCCCCATCCCCTTCACCATGAACACCACCGCCCGCGTCCTGATTTTCGGGATCCTTGCGACTGCCGCCGCCATCGCCGGCTGCCGCCGGCCCGAACCCGCGCCGGCCCCGCCCGCGGCGACTGTCGACGGGGCCAAGGTCATTTTCCCGACCGGCGCTCCGCAACTGGCCTACCTTTCAGTGGAAACGGCGGAACCGCGCGGCGTGGCCGTGGCTCACCTGACCGGGCGCCTCTATTGGGATGACGACAGCACGGTGCGCATTTTCACACCGGTGGCGGGCCAGGTGATCCGCGTCCTCGCGGATATCGGCCAGCCGGTTGCTGTCGGCCAGCCGCTGGCCGAAATCAACTCTCCAGATTTCGGGCAGGCCCGCGCCGACGCCCGCACAGCCGTCGCGAACCTGGCTGCGGCCGACAAGGCGGATGCGCGGGCGCGGGATCTCCTCGCCCATGGGGCGGCAGCCGAGAAGGACGTCGAGGCCGCCGAGGCCGCCTTTCAGGCGGCCTTGGCCGAACGCGACCGGGCGGTGTCCCGCCTCCGCCTGTATGGCGGCACCATCGCCAGAGCGGAAGAGGTTTACCGGCTGCGCTCGCCCCTTGCCGGCGTGGTGGTGGAAAAAAACATCAATCCGGGCCAGGAAGTGCGCGCCGACCAGATGCTGGCCAACGCCACCAATCTCTTCGCCCCGCTCTTTGTGGTGACCCAGCCGAACCGTTTGTGGCTTCAGATCGACGTCGCCGAGACCGATCTGCCGGCGATCCGGCCGGGCCAGGCCCTGCAGGTGAGCGCGCCCGCCTATCCGGACCGGACGTTTGTCGGGCGCATCGACCGGATCGCGGCCACGCTCGACCCGGCTACGCGCACCGCCCAGGTGCGCGGCGTCGTCGAGAACCCCCGCGGGCTGCTCAAGGCCGAGATGTACGTGCGGGTCGACGTGATCGCCGACCGGGGCTCTCCGGCCGCGCGCAGCATCGAGATCCCCGGGCGGGCCATCTTCATCGTGCAGGA
>CAZWMF010000246.1:0-6285 GCA_964634535.1 uncultured Opitutaceae bacterium
GCAATTCCCTCCGCACCAAGGATCCGGGAATGAGCACGGCCTTTCTTACGTCGGCCGGTCGCATGCTCGAACGCGCATATCGGAACGACAACGGTTTGCCGCCGGATGTGGACCCGGCGCATGGCGGCGAACGGGCGCCAGCCCCGACGGCCGTCCCGGCGGCGACTTTGGTCATGGCCCCCTTCGTGGTGTCTTCGACCAAGATCCACGATGCCCGACTCCTGGCGGTCTACGGCTTGTACGAGCGCGACGCGGGCAACGAGCCCAAGGCGGCCGAATTGCTCGAGGCCGCCGCCCGCCAGGCCGCGGTCCGCCCGATGGCCTACCTCGGGTTGGCCGAGATCCGGTTTGCGCAGGCTTCGGCGCGCCCCCGGGGCACGGGTGGGCGATTGAGCGCGCAGCAAGCCGAGGCGATTCTGGAGCCGGTGAGAATGATGGGGCAGTTTCCCCCATTGGCTGATACCTACCGCTTGATGGTCCAGATCTTGGAAAACACCGAAGCCAAACCCACGGACCGCGATATCGACGAACTGGCGGCGGGGGCGGCGCTTTTCCCGCGGTACACGGCACTCCTGTACCACGCGGCGCGGGAGTGTGCCCTGAGCGGGCACGCGACGCAGGCCGCGACATTGATCGACCTCGGTATGCGTTTTACGCTGCCCAAGAATCAGCGGACGTACTTCGAGCACCTTCGGGCGGTGTCGGCGACGGGGCGGTAACGGCCGGTGCCGGCCGGACCGTGGCTATCCGCTAGCGCTCCAGGTCGCCGGGGTTTTCCGGAACGCCCGGTTCATCCAGCAATTGGACCGCGGTGGCCGGACCGAATCGATCCCAGTCATACATGGCCCAGACCACCGTCTTGCCGGGTGTGATTTCGACCAACTGGCAACCCTTGCCGCCGTCTCCGCGCGAACAGAGTACGGTGTTGCCGTTGGATCGACGGACGCAGGATTGCGAACCGGGGAAGGGAATGTCCGCGGGCAATTCGGAGAGTTTGAATTGCCAGACGGTTTCCCCCCGGGGATTCACCTCCCGGGTGAGTTCGTCGCGTTCATCGGTGATGAGCGTGTTGCCGTTGTGCAGGCGGACCGCCGCCCAGGGCGACGGGATGGCGTAGGACCAGATTTCGTGGAAGTTTTTGTCGTATTCGACGACGCGACCCATTTCGAGGAACGGCGCGAGGAACGTGCCCTGGGCGGTCATGCGGAAGCGCCGGAATTGCCCGTGGACCGTGCCGCGGTCTGTCGCACTGGGGGCCGGCAGGTCGTGGGCGAGTTCGGTGGCGCCGGTCTTCTGGTTGACGATCAAAAGCCGCGGCGGCAGGCCATTCTCGACGAGCAAGATGCGGTCGAGACCAATGGGTTGGACGGTGTGGATTTCCGTGCCCGGCGGCGCGTCGAGATGCCAGACGACCTTCTTTTCCGGGGTGATCTCCTCGGCGTACGCCATGCGCGAGAAGAGAATATTCCCGTTGCTCAGCATCCAGATGTCGTCGAACTCCCAGCCCTTGCCGGTGGAATAGGTCCAGACCACCTTGCCGGCGTTGACCAGGAACATCGTATTGCAGCCCTCGCCGATGTAGAGCATCGGATGCTGGGCGGCTCCGCCGCCGGGCCAGCGGGTTGCGGCAAGCGCCGGGACGGCGTGCCAGTTTGGGGGGTCGGTGGCGACTTCCCCGGGTCCGATGGCTGGGACGTCGGCCGCCGTGAAGCGGTCGATGATCGACTGCGCACAGAAGGGCGTCGCGGTTTGGCCGGGCTCGTTTTGGGCCCGGGCCGGCCCCGCGCCGGCCGCGAGCGCCCAACCAAGCGCCGTGAACACCGTGCGGCCTAGCGGGGCCGGAAAGCGGCGGGTGCGTTTCACGATTTGGCCGGGATTGGGGCCGCGGCCGTCACCTTGTAGAGCATGACGTCGTGCGGCTGAACGGTGACGACGATCTCCCGATCGAACACGCCGACGTCGGCTTGGCGCCAGAGGTCCCGGAACCGGCGCGGACCCCCCAGGCCGAGGCGTTCAAGCTTGACCGTAACCGAATGGGGGACGTCGCCGCGATTGAAGAAGCCGAGGGCGGTGCCGCCGTCGTCGAGCGGCTTCAGGTAGGTGTCGATCGCGCCGATTGTGGCAACGCGGCGGGCGGACACGCCCAGCGTGTCCTGGTCGATCGCGAGCACCTCGTCGTTGGTGAGCAGGTTCAACGTAAAGGCGTCGATGTGCTCCAGATCGCAGCCGATCAAGAGCGGGGCGGACAAGAGGCACCAGAGGCTCACATGGGTGTACTGCTCGGCCGGCGTAAGCTTCGTCTCGTGCAGTTTCGGGCCCCAGCCGACGCGGCCCACGACCAGCATGTCCGGATCGTTCCAGCCGCCCGGCCCGCCATAGGGCACCCAGGCGTCCTGATTGAAGCCGATTTCGGATACGGAGTTTTGCCAGGGCCCGGGCGTTTCCCAGGTGTCCCAGATGTCCCCGGTGGTGCGCCAGACCTGGGCCCACTTGGCCAATTCGCTCATCGCATAAATCGGAGCGGCGTTGGACAAGCTAAGGACGATATCCCGGCCGGTGGCGCGCAGGGCGAGCGCCATTTGGCGGGTGTGTTCGACGTCGTTGGGGTTCCAGTCGTATTTCAGATAGTCGAAGCCCCACTCGGCCCATTGCGCGGCGTCGTTGGCCGCGAACTCATAGCGGCCAATGCGCTTGTTGGCCTCGTAGTCCTTCAGTCGCTCCCAGGCCCCGTCGGGCGAATCGCTGGAACCGCCGCGGAAACCGGCGTAGGTCGTGACCCAGGGGGAGGAATAGATGCCGGCTTTGAGGCCCAGCCCATGGATCGTGTCACACAGCGCCTTCATGTCGGGGAACTTCGCATTGCCGAGGATGGCCTGGTGCGGGCCTCCGCGCTCGCCCTGCCAGGTGTCGTCGATGTTCACATAGGTCCAGCCGTGCTCGGCGAGCCCGTGGGCCACGAGCGCCCGGGCCGACCGGATGATTTTTTCCTGATCGACGGATTCGGCCCAGCAGTTGTAGCTGTTCCAGCCGAGCGGGGGCGTCAGGGCGATTTTATCGCCGACGACGATGCGAAAGCGCCGCTGGGCGGCGCCGAGGGCGTTGTTCGCGTGCAGGACGACGACGTAATCGGCGCGGTCCGCCAGGCGACCGGTAATCCAGCCGGTGGCCGGGTCCAGGCTGAGGCCGGCGGGCAGGCCGTCCGCTGCGTAGAGGATCGGCCGCTGGCCCGTGACCGGGACGGCATAGAAGAAGGGCGAGCCGGGGCGGACGCCGAAGACCGACGGGCCGTTGATGCGCGGGGTCTCCGGGGCGGGCGGCGTCAGGATTTCGGGGACCTCGGCGAACACGGACGAGGCGGCGGGCAGGAATAGACCGATGGCGACGAGAGCGGCCAGACGCCGCGGCGAGAGGGAGGGCATGGCAGATGGGTTTTGATGGGGGCGCCGGACCGGCGGTGATGGTCGATTCGTTCGATACCAGGGCCGGTCGGATCGAACCACTTTACCCTAGTACGATTTGGGCTGCAATGGTCCCGACGGTCGATGAATAGTCGATTTGTGAATAATCCGGCTCCTCCCCACTTGGCGGCGTTCACGCGGGTTTTTGCCGCCCGGCGCGAGGATGGCTTTGCCCATTTGGGCGAGAGCATGCTGGCCCTGGGCTGCGAGACCCGCGCCGTGGCGGCGGACTATCGCTGGGACGGCCTGCGTCGCGGCGACGATCCGGCCCACCCGCACGTGGTGTTCCAAGCGACGCTCGACGGCGAGGGCTGCTTCGAGCGCCCGGGCCGGCGGTGGGCGGTCGAGACCGGGCGGGCCTTTTTCGCGGTGCTGCCCTCGCGCCATGTCTACCGGCTGCCGCCGGAGAGCCGTGGATGGAGTTTCTTCTGGTTCAATTCCGGCCATCCCTGGGTGGTGGAGCGGATGAGCCGGCTCGCCCGTCGCCACGACCCCGTCCTGACGCTGCCGGCCGATTGCCGGCTGCTCGTCCAGAGCCGCACGTTTTTCGAACGGGTTTGCCAGGGCCGCTTCGCGGATGGTTTTGCCGAGGAGGCGGCCCTGCTCGAGTGGTTGCTCGAATTCGAGCGGCATCTGTACGAGCAGGCCCATCCCCGGGGCCGGCGCGCGACGATGCTGGCGCAACTGCGCGCCCATACCCTGCAGCAGCTGCGCCGCTCGTTTGGCATCGCCGAATATGCCCGGATGCTCGGCCGGTCGCGGAGCCATTTCAGCCACGAGTTCAAGCAGGCCACGGGGCTTGCGCCGGCGGCCTATGTGCTCGATGTGCGCTTGGCCGAGGCGCGGACCGCGCTGCGCGAGACCGCGGCACCCCTGAAGGAGATCGCGGCAGACACCGGGTTCGCCGACGCGAACCATCTGTGCAAGGCGTTCCGCCGGCACTACCACCTGAGCCCGGGGGCGTATCGGCGGCAGATGCCGTCCTGACCGACCGGCGCTCAGCTCCGGCCGAGCTCCCAGCGCACGTGCTCGCGCAGGCGCGCCTGGTTGCCGAAGGCCAGCCCGCAGTCGCGCTGTAGGGCGCTCACATCGAACAGGAAGGGCGCCGCGCCGTACCCGCGATCTTCCCACTGGATCGGCACGCGGCGACCGGCCAATTCCATGGCGATTTCCGCCACCTCGCCCCAGGATCGCCACTCGGTCGCCAGGGCATAGTGGATCGAGAAACCCGGCGGACGGGCCAGAATGGCGACGTAGGCCTCCGCCAGATCGGCGGCGTGCAGAAACTGGGTGCCGTCGTGCTGGATCAACGGGACGGGATGGCCTTGGCGGACCGCCTGGCAGATCGCGGTGAAGCGGCGATCGGCTTGGCTGCGGCCGCCGGGCAGCACGGGTTCGCCAAAAATATAGCCGGGCCGGATCACCTGGACATTCAGCCCGTAGGTGGCGGCAAAGGCGCGGGCATACATCTCGGTGGCCGCCTTGGTCGCTCCGTAGAAATCGTTGGGCCGGTTTTGGCGGTCCTCGGAATTCAACGCGGTCATCTCCCCGTTTGCGGCGGTTGAACTCGTGTAGACGATTGTCTTGACGCCGGCTTGGCGGGCCGCCTCGAACAAGCCGACCGACGCGGCGGTATCGGCCCGGAGCATGGCCGGTCCATCGTCGCCCCAGCCCAAGGCGATGTGCACCAAGGCGTCGCATCCGGCCAGCGACTCGGCCCAAGTGGACGGGTCATGGAGATCCAGGCGGATCAGGCGGATGCCCGGTTGAGACGACAGGGCCGGCAGTTTTTGCGGATCGCGGCCCGTGGCGACGACCTCGTGGCCGCCCTTGGCCAGGCGGACGGCGACGTGGCTGCCGATGAAACCGGTGGCTCCGGTGACGAGGATTTTCATGGGGTGGGTCGATGCACGCACCGCGGTGCATTCGAGGCAAGGTAAAGTCCGGAGACGAGCCGGCGGTTTTCGGCTTTCGCTGGGGGCGGCCCTGGGGTTTCATGAGGACGAACCCGTAGGCCCCACCCCGTGTCTTGGGGATTGGCACCGACCCGATTTCTCGCCCAAATGTTTTCACCCCCCCATTTGTTCGTTCAAACCATCATCGGGCCGGTCCGGGCGCATTCCGGCGCGCGGTTCCGGCATGTGCTCCGCGGTGCGCTCGTCCTGATGCTCGCCGGTACTCTCCCGATGCGATCGCCGGCGGCCGATCGCCCCGATGCGCAGACCGAGCAAACTGTGGATGGTCTGCTCGCGCGGATGACGCTGGACGAAAAAATCGGCCAGATGAGCCAGCTGTTCTATTCCGACGCGCCGGCGGATGTGCAGCGTACGGCCGAGGCCATCCGCACCGGCCGGGCCGGTTCGCTGCTCGGCGCCTATGGCCGGGACACGGTCAACCGGCTGCAGCATATCGCGGTCGATGAGAGCCGACTCAAGATCCCCCTGATCCTCGGCCTGGACGTGATCCACGGATATCGAACGATCTTTCCGATCCCCTTGGGCCAGTCCTGCAGCTGGGATCCGGCCTTGGTGGAAGCGGCCGCCCAGGTGGCGGCCTCCGAGGCCTCGTCCGAAGGCGTGCGCTGGACGTTTGCGCCCATGCTCGATGTGACCCACGACCCCCGATGGGGCCGCATTGCCGAGACCTGCGGCGAGGACCCGCGGCTGACCGCGGTGTTCGGCGCGGCGATGGTGCGGGGATTTCAGGGCCGCGTCCCGGGCAGTCCCGACCGCGTCGCCGCCTGCGCCAAACATTATGTGGGCTATGGGGCGGTCGAGGGCGGCCGGGATTACAACCGAACGCTCATCCCCGAGGAGGAATTGCGCAG
>CAZWMF010000247.1:0-6271 GCA_964634535.1 uncultured Opitutaceae bacterium
CGCCCACGTTGGACCGGGCTCGGCCGGTTATTCGCTCCCGCACCCGGGCTTGGTGTGAAATAGGGTTCGCCCGCTACTGGGCCGAGAGATGGTCGTTCGCGGCATTGGCCGTTCGGGGTAGGTATTCCCGCTCAGCCCCTTCGCGGCCGCCCGGTGCTCGATCGGCGGCGGCCCCGATCGCGTTTGGACAAGTTTTGAGAACATTCCCTAGACTGGCTGGAGTGCTGGCGGCGTTGACCCTGGGAGCCGCTGGGACCCGTGCGGCGAGTGATCCGACCCCGGCATCCATCGGCGGCATCGAAATCCAACCCCTCGCCCCGCGAACCGGCCCGCGCGGCCCGACCCTCTTTACGGTCGTCCCCCCCGAGGAAAGCGGCGTGCGTACAGAAAACAACTACGACGACCCCGCGATCTGGGGCCGGCTATCGCGGGAGTTCGACCTCGGGGCGGTCGGCACCGGGGTCGCCATCGGCGACTACGACAACGACGGGCTACCCGACATCTTTGTCGTAAGCAAAACCGGGAGCTGCCGGCTCTTTCACAACCTCGGCAACTGGAAATTCGAGGACGTCACGGAAAAGGCCGGGGTCGGCGACCACGGCGACGCCGCCCGGGTCTGGAAGCAGGGGGCGACCTTCGTCGACATAAACAACAGTGGACGGCTGGACATCTACGTCTGCCGATTCAACGCGCCGAACCTGCTCTACATCAACCAGGGCGACGGCACGTTCAAGGAAGAGGCGCATGCCTACGGGCTCGATGTGGCGGACGGCAGCGTCATGGCCTACTTCTACGACTACGATCGCGACGGCGGCCTCGATGTCTTCCTTCAGACCAACGTGCTCGATGCGTCCACCCACCCGGAGGGTCAGCGGGATTATCTCTTCCACAATAACCGCAACGGCACCTTCACCAACGTGACCGACCGGGCCGGGATCGCCCCGGGGCGGGCGCACGGGAATTCGGCGGTCTGGTGGGACTTCAATGACGACGGCTGGCCGGACTTGTACGTCGCCAACGACTTCGAGGTCCCCGATGCGCTTTTCCACAACAACCACGACGGCACGTTTACCGACGTGATCGCCCGCGTGGTGCCCCACTCGCCCTATTCGTCGATGGGCTCGGACCTGGGCGATGTTAACCAGGATGGCCGGCTCGGCCTGTTGGTCGCGGACATGGCGGAATCCGACCACGTCGAGGACCAGCGCGCGATGGCGGAATCGCGGGCGCGGATGCGCGTCCCCGAGGATGGTTCAAACGAAGTGCGCCAGTTTCCGAGCAGCGCCCTCTTTCTGAACACCGGAACCGGCCGGTGCCTGGAGGCGGCGCATCTGGCCGGACTCGACGCCACCGGCTGGACCTGGGCGCCGCTCTGGGAGGACTTCGACAACGACGGGCGGGCCGACCTGTTCGTCACGAACGGCATGTATCGGGAGATTCACAATCAGGACCTGATCGCGCGCCGGGCCCAGGCCGGCGGCCCGATGGCCCGTGGCCAGATCGCGCGGAACAGTCCGATATTTGCCGAAACCCACCAAGCCTTTCGCAACCGGGGCGACCTGCGCTTCGAGAACGCCTCGCACGCCTGGGGGCTGGACCAGGCGGGCGTGAGCTTCGGGGCGGCCTGGGGCGACCTCAACGGCGACGGCAACATCGACCTCGTTTACAGCAACTACCAAGGAGGGGTAACCGTGCTGCGCAATGGCGAGGCCACCGGCCACCGGATCACCTGTATGCTGCGCGGCACCCGGTCCAACCGGTTCGGCGTCGGGGCGAAGGTGACGCTCGAAAGCGCGGCGGGCCTCCAGGTGCGGACGCTGACGCTCGGGCGCGGATTCATGTCGAGCAGCGAACCGATCGTCCATTTCGGCCTGGGCGAGGATGCGTCGATCCGGCGGCTCACGGTGCGGTGGCCGAGCGGCGCCGTGCAGACGTTTTCGAATCTGCCGGTCGATCGACGGTTCATCATCACCGAGCCCTCGGGACCGCCGCCGGAATCGGCGCCAGCCACCCGACCGAAACCCCCGTTTGCGGAGGCGAGCCAAGCCGCCCATCTCTCCTGGACGGCGCCGGAAGACGCCTACGACGAGTTTCTCGACCAGCGGCTGCTCCCGGCGGGGTTCAACCGCCGCGGGCCCGCGATCGCCGTGGGCGACCTCGACGGAAGCGGGCGCGACGGCGTCTGCATCGGAGGGACGACGCGGGTCGCCCGCCAGGTCTTCCTGGCCCAGAGCGCAGAGACTTGGGCGCCCGAGGCTTCGCCGGCGCTGGCAACGCCGCCCGAGGTGGACGACGGGCCGCTCTTGCTCTTCGACGCCACGGGGCAAGGCCGGGCGGACCTGCTCGTCGCGGCCGGCGGAGCCAGCCAGCCCGCGGGCGCGCCCGAGTACCAGCCCCGCCTGTATCTCAATGACGGGCACGGGCACTTCCAACCCGCGCCGGATGGCACGCTCCCGCCGCTCTCCATCAGCGCCGGGGCGGTCTGCGCCGCCGACTTTGAACGGAGCGGGCGGCTCGGCCTGTTCATCGGCGGAAGGGTCTCGCCCGGACTTTACCCGGAGCCACCCCAGAGCGCGCTGCTCGCAAACCGCGGGGGAAAGTTCGTGGACGTCACCGACGCCATGGCCCCGCTGCTGCGCCACGTCGGCATGGTGACGTCGGCCCTCTGGAGCGACGTCGACGGCGACGGCTGGCCGGACCTGCTGCTGACGCTCGAATGGGGCCAGGTGAAGTATTTTCACAACGTTGGTGGAAAAAAATTCGAGGACTGGACGGAGAAAGCGGGTTTCGCCTCCGCCGGAACGGGCTGGTGGCAGTCGATCGCGACGGCGGACTTCAACGGCGACGGACGCCCCGACTACGTGGTGGGAAACGTGGGACTGAACACGCAATACCGCGCCGATCCGGAACATCCGGCACTGCTGTTCTCGGGTGATTTCTCCGGCCGCGGCACGAGCGACACCGTCGAGGCGTACTACCAGAACGGCCAGCTGTATCCGTGGCGCAATCGCACGGATCTCGGGGCCGCGATTCCCGCCGTGCTTCGGCGCTACCGGTTGAACAACGACTACGCCCGGGCGACGCTGCCGGAAATCCTGGGCCCGGACCGGCTGGCCGCGGCGACGCGCTGGGCGGCTACGGAACTGCGCAGCGGAGTGTTCCTCAGCCAGCCGGACGGCCGCTACCGGTTCGAACCGTTGCCGCGCATTGCGCAGATCGCGCCGGCCGACGGCATCGTGGCCGGCGATTTCGGGGGCGACGGCCACGCCGACATCTACATCGTGCAGAATTCGTTCGCGCCGGCCCCGGCGATCGGCCGATTCGATGGCGGCTTGAGCCAGTTGCTGCGCGGAGACGGCCACGGCCATTTTACGCCGGTGCCGCCGATCCAAAGCGGGCTGGTCGTGCCGGGCGATGCCAAGGCTCTCGCCGTGCTCGAATTCGGCGGCGAAGGCTGGCCGGGCTTCCTCGTATCGCGAAACGGCGAGGCAACGCTCGCGTTTCAAAACCAAGGCGTCGCGAGCCGGCATTCCCTGCGCGTCGTCCTGCAGGGGCCACCCGGCAACCCGCGGGCGGTCGGCGCGCGCGTCTCGGCCGAATATGCCGATGGCACGACCGAGACCGGTGAAGTCTGCGCCGGATCGGGTTACTACAGCCAGTCGACGGCGGCCCTGTACTTCGGCTCGCCCGATCGGAATCCGCTGCGGCGTGTGCGCGTTCGCTGGCCGTCCGGCGCGACGACGACGAGTCCCGCTTGGGACAGCGCGATTCCGCCGACCGTCAAATTGACCGCGCCCGATCATTAACCCGCGGCGCCGAAGGGAAAAAATCGAGGGTCGCTGAGGCAGGCTGGGACCGATGGCCGAACTGCGGATATTCCAGCGGCGCCGGGCGCCACAGTTCACCCCTAAATTCAGTCAATTCGTCACATTCCACTGTTACTTGGGATTGCCGCTCGCTAGGA
Organism: uncultured Opitutaceae bacterium; assembly: GCA_964634535.1. Taxonomy (GTDB): domain Bacteria; phylum Verrucomicrobiota; class Verrucomicrobiia; order Opitutales; family Opitutaceae; genus Palsa-1447. The sequence goes on from CAZWMF010000247.1 coordinate 3,965, forward strand.
AACTTATGACCCAAATGTCCTGCACAGCAGACCGCACGAGCGAGTCAATTAAGGTGAAGCGAGCAGCGGCAGGGGTCTCAGTAATGATGCCATTAGCATTGTTACTTGAGCATATTAGATCGGCGCAAGGGCGCGGGCTCGCGGTTGTCGCCCGACCCTGCTGACACCGATTCTTGCATTTATGAAGACGACGAAACCGGATGGAGGACTCAAGGCCTACGGCCGGCCCGTACTACTGGGGTTGCTCACGCTGGCATTAGCCGCATGCAAGCCGGCATCCTATGAGCCGGCGAACAACGTCGTGCCGCCGCCTTCCTTCTCCGTGACCCCGCCGATTTCGGCCGGCGCCAACGACCTTTTTGAAGACGTCACAGCCAAGGCGCACATCGATTTCGTCCAGCAATTCTGCGACGAGCGCATCGCCAATATCGTGGAATCCAATGGCTCGGGCGTGGTGGTGTTCGACTACGACAACGACGGGTACATGGATCTCTACTTCGTCAATCCGGGACCATTGCCGGGCGTGACCCATGGGGCGCCGGGAACCCAGCGCCAGCCCAATCGGCTCTTCCACAATAATGGCGACGGCACGTTCACCGATGTGACGGAAAAGGCCGGAGTCGGCGGCCATGGCTTCGGCGTGGCGGCGGCGGCGGGCGATTACGATGGCGACGGCTTTGTCGACCTCTATGTCGTCAATGCCGACGGCAAGAGCATACTCTACCACAACAATGGGGACGGCACGTTTACCGACGTGACCGACAAGGCCGGAGTGGGAAACGCCGGAGGAAACGGCATCGGCGCCACCTGGATCGACGTCAACAACAGCGGCCGGCTGGACCTGTACGTCGGCAACTACCTCCAATTCGATCCCGACTATCATCTCTATTACAGCCCGACCAGCTATCCCGGTCCCCTGTCCTATAAACCGCAGCGCGACATGCTCTATATCAACAATGGGGATGGGACCTTCACCAACGCGAGCGAGGCGGCGGGTATCTGGGCGCTGACGCCCCACCGGACCATGTCCGTCCACGCGGTGGACATCGATCGCAACGGCCATGAAGATCTCTACATCTGCAACGACGCGACCCCGAACATGCTGCTCATCAATGACGGCCATGGGCATTTTCACGACGAGGCGATGAAGCGGGGCGTGGCATTCAATGCCCTGGGCGAGGCGGCCGGCTCGATGACCGCGGCGATCGGCGACTGCAACGGCGAGGGGATCCCCGACATCCTGGTCTCGCGCCTGGGCTATGGTTCGCTCTACGTGGGCACCGGCCAAGGCGATTACGTCGATCGCATGATGGCCTCGGGACTCGGCGTACTGACGGCGCAATACATCGGTTGGGGAAGCAATTTTATCGACTTCGACAACGCCGGAAAGCTGGACGTCTTCATCGCCAACGGCGATCCATTCCGCATGGTGGGCTGGCAGAGCCTGCTGCTGGAAAACGACGGCCACGGCAATTTCCGCAATGCGGTGGACAAGGGAGGCGCCTACTTCCGAACGCCGGTCCGGGCACGCCCGAGCGTCGTTTTGGATTTCGACAACGATGGCCAGATGGATTTGCTGGTGGGCCTGATGGGGGATCGGCCGGTCCTGCTCCACAACCGCAATCACTCCGGCAACCACTGGATCACCCTGTCGCTCCGCGGAACGAAGAGCAACCCGGCCGGCTGGGGATCGCTCATCGAGCTGACGGCGGGCGGGAAGACCACCATTCAGGAATGCCGGTGCCCCTCGGGCTTCCTGAGCCAGGGGGATCCGCGCGTCCATTTCGGGCTCGGCCAGGCATCGAGCGTGCAGCGGATTCAAATCAAGTGGCCCAGCGGTATAGTGCAGACGCTGACCGACGTCCCGGTCGATCAGATCCTCAAGGTGACCGAGCCCCTTACCCGATGAGCCGGCGCCTGAGCCTATTGGGAGCGGCGACCGCCCTCGTGCTGGCCGGCTGCCACGCGGTGGCGCCGGAGGGCTCTCTCGTCCTGACCCAAACACCCATCGGCGCCGCGCCTTCCCATGCCGTCACGGTGCTGGATGTGCGGTATCCGCCGGGAAGCCGGGTGGTCGTGTTGACCCCGCCATTTCGCACGGACTCGATTCGGGAGCTTTCCCGGGGACTGGTCGCCGCCGGCGACCCCTGTGTTTCCTGGGACGGCCGCTGGGTCTATTTCGTCGGCAAGCGCTCGGACGAAGCCGACTGGCAAATCTACAAAGTCAATGCCGGTGGCGGACAGCCCGTACCCGTCACCGATATGCCGGGCGGGGCCATGGATCCGGCCATCGCCGCGCATGAAGAG
>CAZWMF010000248.1:0-6262 GCA_964634535.1 uncultured Opitutaceae bacterium
ACGCTTATGCCGCTGACCGCGGTTGACCGGCTGCTTGGTTTCTGGCCCGGGGCCCTGCCGCTTTACCTGTCGCTGTGGTTTTATGTGTCACTTGCACCCGCATTGCTGATGGATCGCCGTGAGTTGACGTCCTACGGGCTCGCCGGCCTGGGACTCGGGGCAATTGGCCTCGGCATATTTCTCATTTGGCCGACGGCGATTCCCCAGAGCGAAGTCGACTGGTCGCGGCACCCGTCCTTTGCCTTTCTCAAGTCGGTCGATGCATCGGGCAACGCCTGCCCCTCCCTGCACGTGGCGTTCGCCGTTTTCACCGCGATCTGGCTCGACCGACTCTTGCGCCAGATGGGAGCCGGGGGCTTGGTTCGGACCCTCAATGGGACGTGGTGCGTCGCAATCCTGTATTCGACGATCGCCATCCGGCAACACGTGGCACTCGATGTCCTGGCCGGGGCGGCCCTTGGCGCAAGTGTCGCCGGGGTGCATCTGCGGTTGCTCCGTAAGTATCCCGAGAAGGCCATTGCCTGACCAGGCGACCCTCCGACCAATTGGTCCGTTCCCAGCGCGGCGCACCGATAGCGCGTATGGGGTGCATCCTCGTGACCGGCAGCGGCGATTTGCCACAGTCAGCCGAGGTTTTCCTGGCGATGATTCGAAAACGCGCACGATCCAGGCCGATGTACCGGACTTCCTGGCGAAATTATCCAACGACGAATTCCGATCTGAACGCATTCCCGCGATCGTCACCACACCAGCCGCGCCGTGCCCAGGCCCAGGCGGTCATCGGGACGGTTGTAGGTGCGCCAGCTCAATTCCAGCGATGGGTCCGACTCCCTGACGCCCGCCGCGGTCACGCCCGCCGTCAGGTCAAAGGTCAAGCCGGGCCGCGGGGTCATTCCCAAAACCCGCCAGGGAATGCTCGCCTCCACCACATAGCCGCCGACGGCCGGGTGCACCTGGGCCGTAATCGGCCGGTCGTGAAACCACTCGACGGCCGAGCCGTCGGGTTGATAGGAGAAGGCGAAGTCGTCGGGGCCGAACCATTCCAGTCCGTTGCGTTTTGGATTGATGTACAAGACGACCGCGCGATAGCCGGTGGGGCTGGCGAAACCCGGCGGCGTGTCCATTACGACGGCATGAAAATGCAGCGCCGCGGAATCCCAGGTGAGGGCGAAACGCAGTTCCAAATCCGGGTCGCCCGGCCGCACGTCGGCGTCGGAACACTTGTACTGCAAGCCTTTCACCTCGATCCATGGCCAGCGCTCGCGAGGAACGGTGGTCCGCACCACAATCGTGCTCCTTTCCGGCGGCACCGGCTCGGGCAGTGCCAATTCGTTCCGGGTATAGACCGAGTCGTGCGGCCCGAAGGCCGCGAGCGCGAATTCCGGCAGGGCCGCGCGGCCGGCCTGCACGAGCGGATCCTGCTGAAACCAGCCGCGCAGGCAGTCGTGGGCGAGCAGGTTGGCCAAGCTCAGGAACAGGAGGTAACGATTGATCGGGAGGGCGCTTTGCAGCCAGCCGCTCGGCAGTCGGGTCGAGCGCAGGCTCGTTCCGACCTCGACCGGAAAGTGCTCGAGCACGAGGGCCGTGTCCGCCACCGCATAGGGAAACGTGGCGGTGGAAGTCAGGCGCCGGGCGATTACCATCGCGTAGGCTAATTGCGCGGCCGAGGCCCCCGTCACGATCGAGCGCTCGTCGAGCCAGAGCCCGGGCATGAGTTGGCCAAAGACCTGGGCCGGCTCCAGCACCTGCACCTGGCCTTGGGCTTCGGCGGTGCGACTAAGATTGGCCCAGGCCGCGGCCGGTCGGGCGCCGGAGGCGACTTGAAAAAAGACGGCGAGACGACTCGCCGAACCGAGCGCGTTGGAGTCGATCCGCAGGTTCCTCCAATCGATGGCCGCAAGCCGCCGGGTCGCCTCGGCCGCCAGCGCCGGAACGGCCTGGCGCACCGCGACCAGACCGGCGGCGTACATGGCCCACCCGTGCTCGGTGAGGGGCGCGACCGCGCGGCGGAGCACCGCGTCCAAGCGGCGTTGGGCCTCCGGCGCGTCGATCAGGCCCAGCGCCTGGGCGCCGAGAATCGCCGAGAGGGCAACGCCCGTCGAATCCGGGCCCACGGGGCCGGACTCGATCGCCTGCCAGGTCTGGATCGCCACCGAGCGCCACGCGTCCCGTTCGTCGCGCGTGAGTTCGCGCCGCTGCGTGAGAAATCCCGCCCGGAGGAGCGCCCGGCGAACCTCCGGCGCCTGCATGAATACCGACCAGATCAAGCCCGTTCGCGCATTCTCGGCCTGGAGCAGTGTGATGCCGAGATCGATTCCGATGACGTCGGTGTCGACCCAGCCGGTGATGGGATTAAATGCGTCCACAAAGCCGTAACGCCGCCAGATCCGGTCGCCGTAGACGGTGCGCATGGTCCGAAGGGTCGCCATCGCGGCGTCGGGATCGAAGGTGAGCGAGCCGGCGACCGCGCAGGGCACGAGCGTGCCGTCGAGCGAATTGGGGCCGAACGTGCGCGGCGGACCGCCCCAGGCCCGGTAGCCGTTGTCGGAATCCGAGGAGGTCAGACCCCACAGCCGATCGTCCCAGGCGGGAAACTCCCAGCTCAAGTCGTGGCAAAATCGGCGCTGGGCCCGGGTGGCCAAAACCGAGTTGTGATAATAGTCTGCGTAAGCGTCCCGTCGTCCGCGAAGATCGACGTAGGCGTGGGTATATTGGTGGATGAAAAGGGGCGCACCCTCGATGAAGTGATCCCCCGCGTAGGTGCCCACGGGCTCCCGCAACCACGCGTTCCAGTGGCTCATGGGCAGGGGCTGCGCGGTGGCGCCCATGCCGAGGAAGCTGAGCAACATGGCCTCGGAATAATGGTCCCAGCGGAAACGCGAGAAGCCTTCCTCGTCGGTCCAACTCATCGCAAGGGTCGGGCCGGCGTTGAGAAACCATTCCCAATCCACGCCCTGCATGAGCCGGTCCACCAATCCGGTGATCTCCGGATCGGAATAGTACTGCCGGGCGAGAATCGCGCCGGCGAAGAAGAGCCCGGTGTCGATCGGCGAGACTTCGCAGTCCCAGGCCCGCTGGCCCGTGTCCATTTCCATGAAATGGTAAAAGAAGCCGTGCCGGCGGGGTGCCCGTTCCGCCAAAAAATGGAGGGCCTTGCGGGTCTGGGCCACCGCGGCCGCCCGACTCACCCAGCCCCGCTGCGCGGCGATCACCCACGCACTCAGGGCGAAGCCCGAGGCGGCGATGCTGGCCTTGCCCGCGCTCGGCGTTCCGTCCGCGCGCGCCCGGTCGCGGACGAGGCCCGTCCGCAGATCCGCCTGTTCGACGAAGAACCGGAAGGCCCGTCGCTGCAGGTCGTCGAGCAGCCGATCATCCTCGGGCGATCGGGCGACGGCAGCCGAGTCCCCGACCGCCGGCTCGGCCAGGTTGGCCGCCCGGACCCCGGGTGGAACACCGAGCAAAAAGACGAAGGCGAGCAGCCCAATGCGGCGAGCACCGGTCCCGGCGCGCCCCGGCGGGGATCGGCCGCTCACGGGGCGAATCATCGCGGCTGAGCCCGGCAGCCCGCATGCCTTCAAAAGGAACACAATCCTTAGATCCGGAGGGTTCCGGGCGGTTCCGGCAGCTGTGGCCATCCGAAATCCGACCCGGGCCTCGCCCGATCGGATGCCGCACGAGCGAGCTTCAACCGCCGATCCACGCACTTCGTCTTCTCCCACGACACGGATCGACACCCGCGGGTGGCCGGTCACCAAATCATCGCCGCGGAGTTGCATTGACGGCTGATGGGGCAACACCTCCGTCCCGAGCGTTAAGCGATGAGCCGGGCGGCGACTAGCCCGGAAATATCTTGAAAATCAGCCAAATCGCTCGGCCATAAAAGGCCTCGGGCTCGTTTCGATGGGCTGGGAAGCCCACCTCGCCCCCGGTCTTTTCCGCTCGGCGCTGCGGGCGGTCTTGGGCCGTCCTCACGAAATCGGCCCTCAGCGATTCGCGCGCCGGTAGACGGCCACCAGCGTTCGGCTGAGCGAATCATGAGTGTGGTCGGCCAGCCAGCTGTAGACCCGGTCTTTGCGGTTATTGAAGTGATAGAGTCCGCGGCGGGTGCTCAGGATCTCGTGCAGACCGCTGACGGCGAAGGCGCGTTGCAATTCGGCCAGGGTGTACTCCCGGATGTGGCCCAGGTGCGCCCGGTCGCCGGAGAGCAGCTCGAATGGGTTCCGGCCGACCATCATCTTCAGCCGGTTCTTGAGCCAGGCGGCATTGGGCGTAGTGACAAAAAGGACTCCCCCGACCGCCAATTGGCGCGCCAGGAACTGCAGGACGCGCTCCGGCGGGTTATAAAGATGCTCGATGACTTCCATGCAAACGATGAGGTCGTATCCGCCCGGCGTCAGCGTCCCCGCGGCGTCGAGCGCCGCCGCGTCGTTCAAGTCGAGGGAATGGAAGCTGTAATCGCCGCTGGGCTTGTAGCGGTGATCTTCCCCGATTCCCAGGCCGTCGACCTGGCTTTCCGGATACTGTTTCTGGAGGGCGACGGCTTCGTAGCCCATGCCCACGTCGAGGATGCGCGCGAAGCTCCGAGCTGGATTGAGCCGGAGCAAGGTTTGCAGCAGAAATCGGTAGCGCGGACGATGGCGCGCCCAATAGTAGCGGGCTTCCGGCGCGAGCGTTTCGCTCAGGCGCTCCAGATCGGCGAGAATCGCGTCGGGGGCAGGGTCCATGCTCAAGGGTCGGTGGCGGGTGGGCGGTTCGAACCGGGCAGCGCTCAGGGCGCGGGGGAAACGAGTTCGATCGAAAGATTGCGCAGGCTGAAAACATGTCGGACCGGCGATTCATCGTCCGCCGGAGGCGGCCGGTCCGTCCGGAATTCCAAAACGGTGTCGCCCGGGGCCAATCGCACCGGATCGATCGCGACCTCGCGAAGCTCCTTGGGCCGGAGCCGCTCGCTGCGCAGCAGGACATGGTCGATAAGAATATCCACCCGCCGGGCGTCATTGGATCGGAGTCCAAACTTCAGCACGGCGCCAAGCGGAACGGGCTGGGGATTCCGGAGGGTCACAGCGCTGGGAGCGTTCGCGGATCGGCCGCTCCATCGCCAATACTCGAGGTAGGATCGTTCGGGGGCGTACCAGCTGTCTTTCGAGTACTCGACCCGCAGCGTCCCGACCGAGTCTCGTTGGACGCGGAGGTCCCGCGGTCCGCTCACGACGTAGTCGGCTTGGGCTGGCGGGATCAAGGCATCGGGCGAGTAAACGAGGGTGAGATTCCCCAAGAGAAGCAGCAGCCACCACCCGCGGCCCCGGGGCACCAGAATATTGAATGCGAACATCATGGGGAGCAACCCGCGCACGGCGGCGCCGGGAAAACCGGCCCAGACGGCGTCCCCGAGAAACATCATCAAGACCGAGAACGCCATGCCCAATCGCCAAAGGCCGTCCTCCCAGCGCGGCCGCAGGAGAAAAAAAAGAAACTGGACGAGGAGGGAGATCTGTACCGCCGCCATCCCGCGGACGAGGGGATCAAATCCCAGGGTCCGGAGGTGGCGCACGATCTGCCCCCACTGGTGGAAATAGCCAAGAAACGGCAGGGAAAAATTGCGGGCGCCCGCATCCCCGGCGACGCCCAGCCCATGGATAAGGTAGAGGGCCCAGACGCCGAGCGGCAACACGACGATGAGCGCCTGGCCGAGGGTTGAACTCAAGCGCTTGCCCCGCCCACCCGAGGCGGGCCATAGGGCGGCGGCGGCCAGAAGGTTGGTTTCCTTGCCCAGCCCGGCCAGGCCGAGCGCGACCGCCGAGACCCAGGGCCACCCGATATCGGCCAGCATTAGCGCGGTCGCCACCAGGGCGAGACTCGGGCCGTCCAAGAGGGCGCCCCGCAAGCTCGTGCAAACTCCCAGGGAGAAGGTGATCGCCGTCCAACGGATCAGATTTGCCCAATCGCGCGGCGGCAACCAATGCAGGAGCACCCCGGCCAGGACGAGCCAAGCGAGGGCGTTCTGCAGGGCAAAGGCCTCCAGAACCCGGTCGGGCACTCCGCCGCCGAGGGCCCAGGCCGTCCAGCAGAATAGGATCCGCCGGGCCCGATAGGGCAAATTGTCGACCGCCCGGGCGAGGGCGCCATCGCCGAGACGCGGGTGCACGGCGATCTGCGCATAAAATTGCGCATCGTAGCCGGCGGAATCCTGAATTGAATAGTGATTGACCGTCCTGAGTTCGGGCAGCACCTGCGCCGCGTATCGGTCCCCGAACATGAGGAA
>CAZWMF010000249.1:0-1183 GCA_964634535.1 uncultured Opitutaceae bacterium
GGCGGAGCATCACGTTGACCTGGTCCGCAGTGAGATAGGGTTGGTGCGTCCTCAGATAGGCGGCGAAGTCGATCTCGCAGAACGCGGCGGCCGCGTCGATCAGGGCGGTTTGCGCCCAGGGGACGTCGCGCAGGGCGGCGGGCAGGTCGCTGGGGTCGATGCCTCCGGAGCGCAGCAGGCGCTGGAGCTCGGCGATCGGGAGCGAATCGCCGGCTTGGGCGATGTGCTCTAGGAGGATGCTAATCTTCTGGTGGTGCGCCAGACTTTGGTTGTCGAGCGTCGCCGAGTTCAGGAAGAAGACCGCGGGCACACCCCGTTCGGCCAGGATCGGCGCCACGATATCGTGCATTTCCCGAAAACCGTCGTCGAAGCTCAGCAGGAAAGCGCGGGACGGCAGCGGGGTGCCGTCGCGCCGGTGCCGCAGGAGCGCGGCCAGGTCGATCGGGGTGAAGCGCCGGAGCAGGAAGTCGAGGTGCTCTTTGAACTCCTTGGTGCTGCGGCTGGAATAGAGATGCCGGACATGCGCCACCGGCTCGTCCGCCACCATATGGTAGTAGGGCAGCAGGAGGGGTTGTCCGCACAGCCGGTGGAGGGCGCCCAGCGGCGAAGGCGCCTGCCGGCGCCCGGGCGGCGGGCGAGCGCTTCCGGCGGAGCGGGGACTGGCCGGGCTCATGCCTCGACGGTCGAAAAGGGCCGCGGAGTCGGGGTTGACCGGCGCGAGATTTCCGCCCTGAGCTCCCGCTCGCGCCGCGCCCGCCAGAAGTCGAAGGCGCGCCGGCGCAGCGGATTGCTGCCGCGGTGCCAGGTATGCTCCATCAGGTGGATGCCGTAGGTGCCGAAATTGTGCCACTGTTCCTTGTCGAACGGGTCCTTGGGCATCAGGATCGTCACGTCGCCCACGGGACCGGTGTTTTCCGCGAGGGTCCGGGAAAGGAGGCCTGGGCCGGTCGTATTGAAGACCGCATAGGACGAATGGAATAGCCGGGGAATCGACCGCATCATTTGCTCCGGCCAGCTCGGTTCGTCCTGGGCCCGGACGCAGTTGTCGATCACCGCTTTCAGAAAGGTATGCCGGGGAGCGGCGCCAAAGGCGTAATTGCCGATTTCGAAGGCCAGACCGTGGCGGTCCCACAGGTAACGGTTGACGGTCAATTCCTCGAAGGAAAACACCGCGCGGTAACCC
>CAZWMF010000249.1:1193-4511 GCA_964634535.1 uncultured Opitutaceae bacterium
TCCCGGGCCAGATACACGTCCAAATCGAAATAGAACCCGCCCGCTTCGTAGATCGCGAGATAGCGGAAGAAGTCGAACCGCTGGATGCGGTGGGGAAAGCGCTCGTAGGTCGACCGGTACGCCTCGGGCTGGCGCGCCATGAATTCCGCCACCTGCCGGTCGTCGAAGAAAACGTAATCGAAGTCCGGATTCAGCGACCGCAGGCTCGCCGCCGACGCGCGATTGCGCAGGGGCAGGTCGGCACTCTTGCCGGTCTGGATGATGCGTCGGGGAATCGAATCCATGCCTACGCGTTTCGGCCCAGCGTATAATACAGAAGCGCCAAGCCCTTGAAAATGGTGCCCTGCGCCCAATGCAGCATGGGTGTCTTCGCCCGGCCCCAGGGGTAGTGGCGGTAGTGGAAATGACCGTCGGGCTCCTGCATGTTTTCGATCGTCCAGCGCGCGACCGCGCAGGCGAGCGGCAGGCAGGTGGGGTCGAGGTCGCTGAACAGGGCCAGAGTGTCGATCGCCTGGCCGGCGCATTGGCTGTCCACCGGGAACGTGCGGTCGTGGTAGTAGCGGGGGCGGCCATTCGGCTCGAAGAAATGCGCCTTGTAGTAGGCCAGGCCTCGGAGGAGGCCGGGCGCCCAGGTGTTATCGCCGGTGCAGTCGGTGTACGTCTTGAGGCTGTCCAGGTTGTAGCCGGTGTGAAAATTATCGACCCAATGGTACTTCGGCTCGACGGCGTACCACCAGGATCCATCGGACTCCTGGCGCGAACAGCTGTAGAGCATGGCCGACTGCGCGACCGACCGGAATTCCTCGTTGCGGGTATGTTTGTAAAGTCGGGCCAGGAGGGCGGCGCCGAGCATGTTGGCGTTGTGGATCGACTCCTGGGTGTGCGCGAGGTAGCTCAGGCAGTCGCCCGAGGCGGTTTTCTCGCGGGGAAGGGCGAGCACCCAGCGGCCGGCGCTTTCGGCTATCTTGAGCCAGCGTTCCTTGCCCGTCTGCTCGTAGGCCTCGAGGTAGGTCTGGCCGATCAGGCTCGTCCAGACGATGATCGGGTCGTCCTTCGTGTAGCTGCCGCCGCGACTCGAGAAGTCGAAGTGATTGCTCCAACTATGATGCTCAAACCGGGGCACCTTGTGGTGATCCAACCAGTCCAGGCAGGCCTCGGCTTTCTGCAGGTAGGCCGCATCGCCGGTCGCCTTGTGGATGTACAGGTAGCCCCAGGCCATGTAACCGCGTCCCTTGGTCGAGTCCTTGGGGCGAACGCCCATGATCGGGCGCAAGTTGACCGGGCTCTGGCGCACCGACTGCATCAGGATGCGCTCGGCGAACAAATTGCCGAAAGTCAAAGGGCGAAACCAGGAAGACAGCCCGTCGAAGGGCTCGTAGCCCCGGTAGTCGTGGGCTTCGACCCAGTGGGCCGTGCGCTCCAGGCTTTGAAGAAGGAAGGGCCGTTGGGCCGCCAGTTCGGGATTACCAGCAGATGCCATAATATTCTCCCACGTCTGTCGGGGGGGTCTCCACGATGCGCACGAGGTCGATGACCGTCTGGTCGGGTCGGGCGCGGGCGACCACCTCGGTGAACTCCGCGCTGCGGTTGCTGACGACGATCACGTCGCAGCCGGAGGCCAGTTCCGCGACCGAGCCGCACATCAGTTGGGAAATGTGCGGAATTTCCTTTTCAATATATTCCTTGTTGGCGCCCATCAGGCGCGCCATGGAGACGTGCCGGTCGTAGATGCGGACGGCGTAACCCTTGCCGATCATGGCCTCGATGACCTCGACGATCGGACTTTCGCGCAGGTCGTCGGTGCCGCCTTTGAAGCTGAGACCGAGGAAGCCGAGGCGGCGGCCCTTGTATTGCATCAGCTTGCGGATCACGCGGGCAACCTGCAGCCGGTTGCTGTCCAGGATCGAGCGCAGGAGCGGCAGATCGAGGTCCAGCGTGCGGGCTTCCTGATTGAGGGCGCGCAGGTCCTTGGGCAGGCAGGAACCGCCGAAGGCGAAGCCGGGCTTCAGGTAGTACGGCGAGAGATTGAGCTTCGTGTCCTGGCAAAAAATGGCCATCACCTGGTGACTATCCACCTTGAGTTCCTTGCACAGGCTGCCGACTTCGTTGGCGTAGGCGACCTTGAGGGCGTGGAACGCATTGTCGACGTACTTGACCATCTCGGCGACGCGGATCGTGGTGCGAATCAGGGGGCCGGGCAGGCCCCGGTAGAGTGCCGCCAGGGCCTCGCCCGATCGGGGGGTCAATTCGCCGATCACGGTCTTGGGCGGCGCGTGAAAGTCCTTCACCGAGGTGCCTTCGCGCAGAAACTCGGGGTTCATGCAGACCCCGAAATCGGCGCCCGCCTTGAGACCGGATTCGCGCTCCAGGATGGGGATCAGCACATCTTCGACCGAGCCGGGCACAATGGTGCTGCGGATCACGACTGTGAAGAAATCCGGCCGGCCGCGCAGGGCCTGGCCGATTTGCTCGCAGACGCGCCGGACATAGCCGAGATCGATGCTACCGTTGGACCGACTGGGCGTGCCCACGCAGACCATGGCCAGGTCGCTCGCCGCGATGGCCGAACGCCAATCGTCGGTGGCCCGATAGCGGCCGGACCGCACTCCCGCGCCGATCAGGTCGGACAGACCCTCCTCGACGATGGGGCTCTTGCCCGAATTGAGCAGGTCGACCTTGGTGCGGTTCGGTTCGACGCCGATGACCTGATGACCCAGGGAAGAAAGGCAGGCGCCGGACACGCAGCCGACGTAACCCATGCCGAAAATGCACAGGCGGGTCGGGGTGGCGCCGGCCAGGGGGGGAGTAACCTCAGTTTGCATGAAGGGCGGGTTGGGGATGGGCGACGAAATCAACGGCCCGATGAAAACCTTGGTACATGCCTTCGATCGAGGCGGTTCTCATGAAATCCTCGCGCGCGGTGGCGGAAAATCGGGCCCGCAGGGCGTCGTCGTCGAGCAGTTCAAAGATGCGTTGGCGCAGGGCGGCGACGTCGTTGGCCGGAACCATGAAGCCATTGTACCCGGGACGCAGGTAGGCGATTTCCGGCGGCTGGCGGCCTTCCATCGTGACGACCGGCAGACCGTAGAAGAGCGCTTGATTGAGTCCCAGGCCGACGTGGCCGGGAATGGCGCAGACATCGGCCATGCTGAAAATGCGCGCGATTTGTCGATTTTCCGGATCGTGCACCTCGCCCAGATATCGGGTCGTGTCCGGATTGATGCGGGCCTGCCACTCGGGCTTCATGCCCGAGCCGACGATCACGAGGCCCGCGTCCCGGCCCCCGACATCCCGGAAGATTTCGATCAGGTGGTCGAC
>CAZWMF010000249.1:4521-6255 GCA_964634535.1 uncultured Opitutaceae bacterium
CCGCTTGCGGCCGCCGTCGACGTCCATCCGGCCGGCGAACAGGACCACCTTGCGGAAGGGGAGGCCCAGGCTCTGCTTGATCGCCTCGCGCGAATCGGTGATCGGCGGGAAGTCCTCGTGGTTGATCGTGTTGTTGGCGACAAAGGCCTTGGCCCGCTGGCGGGGCGTCAGATAGCGGGTGAGGTCGCCCGAATAGAGGATCAAGCCGTCGCTCAACCCGTTGACATAGGTGAAGAGGGCATTCTTGAGCCGGCTGTCCGGGTCGTCCAGGTTGCGGGTTTTGGTCCAGGATATCACCGGAATGCTCGACCATTTGAGCCAATGGATCAGCGGCCAGAGAATCCGGTCTTTTAGGTGGAGAAACAGGATGACCGCATCGGGCTGCAGCTCGGTGATGCGCCGGCGGTAGTGGCCGAACCGGAACGGCAATTCTTCCAGCGGAAAGAGTGGCGCCACGCGGTTCTTGGGCTGCAGCTCATTGGTGAGGACGTGCCAATCCCAGCCGTCTTCGGCAAAGCGCCGCTGCAGGTAATTGTAGACCGAGACCCGGTAGTGCATGACCGTATTTGAGATCAGCACGACCCGGCGGCGACGTTGCACCGGAGGCGTCATGTCAGAGACTGCGTTCCCGGATCAACTGGATGCCGAAGATTGCGCAGAAGCGGCCGAGATGGTGGCAGCACTTAATGAGGTATTTCATCACCCAATGAAAGCCGGCCAAGGCCAGGACCGGGAGCATTAGGGTATAGATGCAAAGTGCAATCAGAGAATGACAAGCGATCTTGATTCGCGCGAGAAGCGTTAGGCGGTTGGCGGCGTATTTGAGCGATATGCGTCCCTGCAAGAGGGCGCGCCGCAGGAAATAGGCCTTCCGGATTCGCTCGGGCGGCACGAGTTCGTAGGCGGGAGCCTCCTCGCACCAGACAAAGCGTTTGCCGGCGCGGATGGCGCGCTTAAAGAAATCCACGTCTTCGCCCCCGGAGGCATAGGCGGGATCGAATTGCAGGGCGTCGGGGCCGAACAGGCTGCGCTTCAAGAGGACATTGCCGCTGCGACATTGGGTCCACTGCATCACCATTTCGGTGGGATGCACGGGGCGATCGCAAAGCTTGCCCCGGATGATCCAGGCCGGGGGTGGACTGTCGAAATAGGGGCGGACCGGGCCCAGCACGCCGTCGGCGCCGGTGCGGGTTTGGATTTCCAGGAGACGGCCCAGCCATTCGGGCACGGGCACCTCGTCGTCGTCGACAAAGGCAATGAATTCGCCGGTGGCGTGGCTGAGCGTGCGATTGCGCACCAAGGCGAAATTGCGCTCGGGTTCGATATCGTAGGCCACGGGAATCGCCGTTTCGGCGGCGAAGCGCTCGACCTGGGCGCGAGCCGAGCCGGCGGCATCATTGTCCACGACGACGACGGAAAAGGTGAAGGCGCCCTGCTGGGTGTCCAGCTTGACGATGCCCGCGAGCAGCCGGCGCAGGAGCTCATCCCGGCGATAGGTGCAAATGCAGATCGAAACGTGCGGTGTCGGCATGACCGGATCAAAATGCGGCCGGTTCACCGTGCGGCGCGGCCAAATCGGCGGGCGCCGGCGTGGGAACGGGCCAGTCCGGCCAAAACACCCATTCCTGGGCATACAAGGCTACGATCAAGAAGCCGAACCACCAAAGATGGGTGCCCCGAGTGAAGGCGGCCTCCGAATAGTTCAGGATCAGCACCGTGATCAACAAGGAGAGG
>CAZWMF010000250.1:0-6240 GCA_964634535.1 uncultured Opitutaceae bacterium
GTGGCGGCGCTGCTTGGCTACGATCCCGTCCCCTACGAGCGCGAGGCCGAGCTGCTCGCCCGGGCGATGCGGGAGCTGCTTTGGATCCCCGGCGGGGGCTGGTTCGCCGAATACAAGGACTACCTTGGTCTTCAGCTGGTGCATCCGGCGGCCGCCGTCTGGTCCTTTTACCATACAATCGATTCGGAGTTACCGGACGCCCGGGAAGCCTGGCAAATGACCCGCCAGGTCGACACGCAGATCCCGCATCTGCCCGTCCGCGGCCCCGGGGTGCCGACCGACGACCACTATGAGGTCGTGGCCACCTCGAATTGGATGCCCTACTCCTGGTCGATCAACAATGTCGTGATGGCAGAAATCGTCCACACTGCCCTGGGCTATTGGCAGGCCGGCCGGCCCGCGGAAGCGTTCCGCCTCACCAAGGGCGCTCTATTGGCCAGCATGTACATGGGGCTTTGCCCGGGGGACATCGGCACCATGGACTATCTCGACGTATACCGCCGGGAAGCGCAGCGAGATTTCGCCGACGGAGGCGGCATGCTCTCCCGCGCCTTGATCGAGGGTCTGTTCGGCGTGAAGCCCGATGCGCTGGCGGGGGAGCTGACGATCGCGCCGGGGTTTCCGGGCCAGTGGGACCATGCGGCGTTGCGGCATCCGAATTTGGTGTTCGCCTTCCGTCGCGAGGGCCTGGTCGATACCTTTTTGATCGAGCCGAAGTTCGGCGCGCCCCAGAAGCTGCGCCTCCAGGTCGCCGCCCAGCGAGACCGGGTGGCCCGCATCACATTAAACGGCCGGCCGGCTTCGTGGCACGGAATCGAAGACTCGGTGGGAGCTCCGCGCATCGAGGTTACAGGCAAGACCGCGGCGCGCTATGAGATCGTCATCGCGTGGGCTGGCCGGCCGTTGGGAGCCCCACCGGTCGCCGCCGGCGCGACATTCTCTCGAGCGCGCCAGGGTCAGATGAGCTGGTGGCAGCCCGGTCCGACCGCGGCGCCGCCGCGGCCAGCAACCGGGCCCGCGACCGATTGGCACGCCCGGCTGCCGGCAACCCGGGAGCTGGACACCGTTAGTCTCGCGACCTGGTTCAACGACCGGGTAACCCAGATCTTTCGCAACGAGTACCGCTCTCCGCGCTCGCCCTTCGTGTCTCTGGCGCTGCCGAAGCAAGGGATCGGCGGCTGGGCCGGTTCCTTTCGGGCCCAGCCGGAAATCGACGACGCCGGCCTGCGGACCGCGGCGGCCGCGCACGACGGCCGCCTGTGGCTGCCGAACGGAGTGCTGTTTGCAACTCCGGGACCGGGCGGAGCCAAGAACATCATTTTCACCTCGCAGTGGGACAACTACCCCCGCGAGGTGACCGTGCCGCTCAGCGGGCGGGCCCAACATGTCTATCTGCTGATGGCGGGCTCGACGAACTGGATGCAGAGCCGCCTCGACAACGGCGAGGTCGTCGTGAAGTACCGGGACGGCGGCAGCGAGCGCCTCGCCCTGAGCAATCCGGTGAACTGGTGGCCGATCGACCAGGATTATTTCATCGATGACTACGCGTTCGCGCGTCCGGAATCGATTCCGCCGCGGGTCGATCTGCGCACGGGAGAGGTCCGGATCCTCGAGCTGGATGCATTCAAGGGCAAGGGCCGCAGTGTTCCTGGCGGGGCCGCGACGGTCCTCGATCTGCCTCTGCGCCCGGAGGAGGAACTGCAATCGCTCACGGTCCGGACGCTCGCCAACGATGTCGTCGTCGGCTTGATGGCCGTGACCCTCGCCCGATAGGACGCCGCCCGGCTTGTAAAGCAGGCGAGGGTTTCCTATCCTCCTGCGGTGCAGCCCAAAGTCATCGTCGTCGCCAGCTTCGTGCAGGGTCTCACGTGGCGATGCGCCGGGATTCCCCGCGCCGGGGAGACCGTGAACGGCAAATTTAACCCAGTCTAGGCATGCGCCGCGGGGAGGTTGGCTTGCCGCCCCAAGTCCCCGCGCAGATGCCAGGCCTTCGGCCGCGTGAAGGCCTGGATCCCATAGGTCGACAGCGTGACGCCGATTCCGGAGTGGCCAAGGCCGGACCAGGGAAGCCGCGGGCTCACCCGGTCGCAGCAGTTCCAGTAGGCGGAGCCGCTTTTCACCTGCGCCAAGATGGCCTCGGCTCGCCGCCGATCCGGCGTGTAGACGCCGGCGGTGAGCCCGAAATCGGAGTCGTTCATCAGCGCGACTGCTTCCGCGTCGCCGCGCACCGCCATCAGGCCGATCACCGGTCCGAAGCTTTCCTCCCGCATGACCGCCATCGCATGGGTCACGTCCACCAGCACCGTGGGCTGCAGGTAATTCGGCCGCCCGGAAACCCGCTTGCCGCCGAGCAGGATCCGCGCGCCTTTTTCGGTCGCATCCTTGATCTGCGCCTCCAGCACCCCGATCTGGGCCGGCCGGGTGACGGGTCCGATGTAGGTGGAGTCCTTCGCCGGATCCCCAATGGGAAATTTCTTAACCTCGGCCACGAACGCGGCGACGAAACGATCGTAGATGCCCTCGTGGACATAGATCCGCTCCACCGCGCAGCAGCTTTGCCCGGTATTGTAGAACGCCCCGTCGGCGATCCCCGCCGCGGCGCGCTCGATCGGCGCATCGTCGCAGACATAGACGGGGTCTTTGCCGCCGAGCTCCAGCTGCAGCTTGATCATCCGCGGCGCCACGATCGCGGCGATTCGCCGGCCGGTGCGATAGGAACCGGTGAAGAACACGCCGTCGACGGGTTGACGGATCAGGGCCTCCCCGGTCGCTCCGCCGCCGATGACCGGAATGAACGCCTCCGGGGGAACTCCGCCGGCGTGGAGCAATTCCGCCATGGCCAGGCCGGACAGGGAGGCCCATTCGGACGGCTTGTAGAGGACGGTGTTGCCCGCGAGCAGCGCCGGCAAAAACACGTTGCTGCCCACGAAATAGGGATAGTTCCACGCCGAGATGTTCGCGACGACTCCGAGCGGCTCGTGCGTGATCTTCTCCGTCAGGCCGGCCGCACGGTCGGCCAGGACCACTTCGGCCCGAAGCGCGGCTCCCGCCTTCGCCAGGAAGAAATCGATCCGGTCCGCGACCCCGGCAAGCTCCCGTCGCGCCTGGCTGATCGGCTTGCCGGTTTCGCTCGTGAGCAGTTGCGCGAGGCGCTCGGCCCCGGCGGCGAGGAGCTCCCGGAAACGGACCACGGCCTTCCGCCTGGTCGCCAGGGGCACGGCCGCCCAGCCGGCTTGGGCGGACCGCGCCGCGCGGTATTTTGCCGCCACGCTGCGCGCCGGGTCGCAAGGCAGCTCCCGCAGGATTTCCCCCGTGGCGGGATTGACGACCCTTAGCGTGGGTGGCGGTGTCATGCGAACGCGTGGCGGAAGATCCTTTCGAAGTCGGCCGGCGCGCAGGGCTTGGGATTGGTCCGGTGACAGGAATCGGCGAAGGCGACCTCGACGAGGCGTTCGACCTGGGAGGGGCTCACGCCGGCGGCCCCCAGGTCCGCGGGGATCCCAATCTCCCGCTTCAGCCGGCCAAGCCAGGCGATAAAGTCCTCCGCGGTGGATCCGGCGGCGCAGACCCGGGCCAGCTCCGCCAGCTTCGGCCCGGCGCAGTCGGCATTGAAGCGCAGCACATGGTCGATCATGACCGCATTGGCCAGCCCATGGTGGAGATCGGCGACCGTGCTGAGCGCATGGGCGCAGGCGTGCACGGCCCCGAGATCCTTCTGGAACGCGACCGCGCCCATCAGCGAGCTCATCATCATGTCGGACCGGGCGGCGAGGTCGGTTCCGTCCCGCACCGCGGCGGCCAGGGAGCGGGCGGCGATGCGCGCGCCTTCCAAGGCAATGCCGTCGCACAGGGGATGGTAGACGGGGGAAAGGTAGCTCTCGACGTTATGGGTCAGCGCGTCCATCCCCGTGGCCGCGGTGACGGCCGGCGGCAGGCCGACTGTCAGTTCCGGATCGGCGAACACGGCCTGGGCCAGCAAGACCGGCGAAAAGATGATTTTCTTGATGTGCGTGCGGTCATCCGCGATGACCGCCGACCGGCCGACCTCCGAGCCGGTGCCGCTGGTCGTGGGCAGGGCGATCCAATACGGCAAGCCGGCTTCAATCGGCCGGGAGTTGGGATGATCCCAGGCGTAGTCCAGAATTTCGCCGGCGTGGACGGCCATGAGGGCCACGGCCTTGGCCACGTCCAAGGCGGCGCCCCCGCCGAAGCCGATGACCGCGTCGGCGCCGTGCGCCCGGAAGGCGGCGACGCCGGCGGCGACCTGGCTCGAGACGGGATTGCCCCAGACTCCGCCGAACAGGCCGGCGCGCAGGCCCGCGGCCTCCAGGTCGCCGCGAAAGGCCACCGTGATCGGGAGCGCCGCCAGCGCCCGGTCCGTGACCACCAGCGGCCGCCGGATCCCCTTGGATTGGAGATGACCGGGCGCCAGTTTCCGCGCGCCGGCGCCGAAATGGATCGTGGTGGGAAACGAAAAGCGGTCGACGCTCATGCGGTCAGACGATTTCAAAATAGCGCTTCAATTCCCAGTCGGTGACCCCGTCCAGCCATTGGCGGCATTCCCATTCGCGGGTCGCCGCAAAGTGGTCGACAAATTCCCCGCCCAGCCAATCGCGGGCGATCTCCGATTTCCGGAACCGGCGGGTCGTTTCCTCCAAGCTCCGCGGCGCGCGCGGCGCGTCGGCGGCGTCCTCCTGCCCGCCTGCGACCGGGGCGGCGGTCAGCTTCAGTTTCCGCTCGACGCCGTGCAGGCCGGCGGCGAGCGCCGCGGCCATCGCCAGGTACGGGTTGACATCCGAGCCGGGGCAGCGGGTTTCCAAGCGGGTTGATTTCGGCGAACCGGCGAGGACGCGAAAACTCACGGTCCGGTTGTCGACGCCCCAGGTCGGCCGCACGGGGGCCCAGAATCCGTCGACCAGGCGCTTGTAACTGTTGATCGTCGGCCACAGCAGGGGTCCGAATTCCAGCAGGCACGCCACCTGGCCGGCCACGTAGCTCTGAAAAAGAGGGCTCATCGAGAACCGGCCTTGGGGATCGTGAAACAGATTCTTCCGGCCATTGGAGAGGCTTTGGTGAATATGCCCGCTGCAGCCGGGATAGGCTTGGCTCCATTTCGCCATGAAACTGGGCATGATTCCGAAGCGCGCGGCGATTTCCTTCACCGCGGACTTGAAGAGCACGGCCCGGTCCGCCGCCTCGAGCGCGTCCGAAAAGGCGATCGCCGCCTCAAAGACGCCGGGCCCGGTCTCCGTGTGGAGACCCTCCAGGGGAATCCCGAACCGCCGCAATTCGTCCATCAGCGCGCGGACGAACTCCCGGTTGGCGCCCATCCGGACCAGCGAATAGCCGAACATGCCCGGGGTGATCGGCTCCGGCCGGGTATACTGCTTGGCCGCCCAGCTCTGCGGCGTCTCGGCGAAATTGAACCACTCAAATTCCATCCCGCAGCAGGGCTTCAGGCCGAGTTTTTCCGCGCGCCGCAGCACCCGCTGCAGCACCTGCCGGGGGCAGAGCGGGTGGGGTTCCTCGCCGTGCCGGGCCGGCCGGACGAACTGGCCGAGGACGAAGGGCACGTCCTGGTCCCACGGAACCCGGCGGTAGGTGGCCAGATCGAGGCGCACCTGCGCGTCGGGAAATCCCGTGTGCCAGCCGGTGAACGCCGCATTGTCGTAACAATGGTCGTGCATGTCCCAGCCGAGCACGACATCGCAGAAGCCAAAGCCGCCCGCCGGCGGCGGCGCCGCCGCGGCGAGGAACTTCTCCTTGCTCAGGTATTTGCCGCGCAGAATGCCGTCGATATCCACGACCGCGACCTTGACTCGGTCGCAGGCGGATCGCCGGATCTCTTCCAGGATCTGCCGCGGTTGGGCCGGGGAGGGCATCGATTGAGGGTCGGGCGCAAACTGAATGGGCCCCGGGCAAGAGTCCATTTTCTTCCGCCGCTCCAATCCGCTGTAACGCAATCGGCACAAAACCGAGGCCAAAGTGGCGGAGTTCACCCAATCTTCACGGGAGCGGCTTGTCGCGCGGCGGGGTGGGGGTTGAAACTGGCCGCCAGTTGCATGGTCGTCTCCACCCCAATCCGCTTTGACGCCAATCTCCCGGCCAAGCGCCGGCGTTTTGGGTGGCGATTGATCGCCGATCTGGTGGCCGAGCAGTTCACCCAGGGCATCACGACGGAAAAGATCGCGCTCAGCCTGGCGGTCGGCAGCTTCTGCGCCTTTTTTCCGATCCTGGGCG
>CAZWMF010000251.1:0-5375 GCA_964634535.1 uncultured Opitutaceae bacterium
CATCGACGGGGAGGCGGCCCCGATCGGGCGGGCCGAGGCGCTGCGGACGATGCGGGTCATGGATGAGACCTGGCGCCAAGTCGGTCCGCAAGACATCGCAGCGGTACCCCGCGGATTGGTCCGGCGCACTGCGAGTGAAGCGGGTGCCTTGGTCGCGTCGCCATGAATATCGTCGCAGTGCAACTCGGCGCCCGCATGTATTACGCGGTTCCGCGGATTCTCCATCGCGCAGGTCTGTTGGAGCGATTTCATACGGACCTTTTGGGCGACCGCGGCTGGCCGCGGGCTTTGCGGGTGGCGCCGCAGGCTTGGCTGCCCCCCGGGGCGCGGCGGCTGCTTTCGCGGCGACTGCTGGATGTGCCTAGCTCCCGGGTGACCACCCATCCGCGGGTGGCGCTGCAGATGGAATGGGCATTGCGGCGGGCGAGAAACCCGTTGGACGTGGGTCGAGCCTGTATCCGAGCCGGCGATGAAATTTGCCGGAGGGTGGTGAGCCGCGGGATCGGCTCGGCCGAGGCCGTTTTCGTGGTTGGCTCATCCAGCCGAATTCTATTCGAGGAGGCGCGCCGGTTGGGCAAACGCACGGTCATGGAAAGCATCATTGCGGCCCCGGCGATCGAGGAAGCGCTCATGGGCGAGGAGGCGCGGCGATTTCCCGCCTGGGCGGTGGGCGCCCCGGCGGTGCGGGCTGCGGATTTCGCGGATTTGGTGCGGGAGGAGTGGTCCTTGGCGGATCTCATCGTGTGCGGCTCCGAATTCGTGCGGGAGTCGATCCGCCTCGCCGGTGGTCCGGTGGGGCGGTGCGCGGTCGTGCCGTACGGCTTGGTGCAGACGGTGGAGCCGCAGCCGCGCCAGCTCACCGCAGGTCGTCCGCTGCGGGTGCTGACGGTGGGCGCCATCGGTCTGCGCAAAGGAAGTCCCTATGTGGCGGCGGCGGCGCAGCGCCTTCGCGGCCGGGTTGAGTTTCGCATGGTGGGCGAGCCGCCGCGCGACGCCCGGGTGCGGGCTGAATTGGCGGCCGGTGTTTCTCTAACCGGTGCGGTGCCCCGGGACCAGGTGGCCGCCCACTACGCGTGGGCCGACGTCTTCCTGCTGCCCTCCCTATGCGAGGGTTCCGCCACGGTCATCTTCGAGGCGCTGGGCCACGGTTTGCCGGTGGTAACGACGCCGAATTCGGGCAGTGTGATCGCACCCAGCCGCGACGGATTTCTGGTCCCGATTCGAGACGTCGCGGGAATCGTCGCCGCCCTCGAGAAGTTGGCGGGCGATCGGAACGCGTATGCGGCGATGAGCGCCGCCGCCATCGAGACGGCGCGGACCTATTCGTTCGACCGCTATGCCGAGCGGTTGGTCGCCGCTTTGCAAACGATCGGACTGGGGAAGGACGGATACGGTGCGGAGACGGTGGCCGCGGCTCCGCTGGGAGGGCGATCCTGATGCCGCGTCCCAACACGACTATATTGGTTACTGGCTTCGGCCCGGCAGGGCGGGCTCACCTATGAATGCGGGTTTTCATGCGTTGTACATCCTCGGTTCGGTCGTTGCGGCCCTGGTCGCCGGCTTGGGCATCGCGCTCGGTGAGCCCGTGCTTTACGGAATCATTCCCGGAATCATCGGGGGATTGTTGACGATCATCGCGGCCTACCGTTTTTTCCGTCACAAACAGGACTTGGTTGGATTCGTGGCCACGCTCCTGGGATTTGTATACTATCAGGCGTATCAGGCCAATCCGGTTATGCTGCCGGTATTTTCCGCCACGCTCACCTCGATCTCCCCGCAGGATCAGGTGATCGGCATTGTTTTGAGCAACTTGACCGCGGCCGCGTTCCTATTGGCCACCCGATTGATGAGAGTATGGTTTCGGGGCACGATCGAGAATCTGTGCCGTGCGCGCTCAACCGCCACGACCTCGTACGACGGACTAATTCTGGCGGGATTCTTTGCCACGTTTGTCTTCGTCGCCTTGCCCAATGTGCTCTTCGGCAAGGTGGTCGTCGGGTCTATCCACAGCATCCTCTATCAGCGGCTGACCTGGGACGCCACTTCGGAATACAGCGGCTATCAGGTTTGGGGTGGGGCGGTGGGAGCGAGTGCGGTGAATCTCGGGCTCTGGGCGAGTAGCCTGTTCATGCTCTGGCTTTACTTGCTGAGCTCGCGCTACCGCCTGCTGATGGTGTTGCTGGCTCCCTTGGTGCTGCTCTGGACGGCGGGTGTGGCTCTGCAGGGATCGCGAACTTACCTGATGGCGGTCGGAGTCGTTCTGGCCGTTTACCTGGTAGGGAGTCCGCGGTTTCGTGGGAAGGCGTTTTTCCACGCCGCGTGGGCCGGCGCGGCATTTTTGATCCTGATGCAGGTCTCGACGCTCTTTCGGAACCAAGGCTTGCAAGCGGTCAACTCGCGAGATCTGGCGTCCCACTTCTTGGAAATCCAGGGAAACGAAGGGGTATCCAATCAAATTGACGGCGTGGAGTACTTTCGCACCGAACTTTTAAACAGGGGCGTCGCTCCCAATCCTATTCTTGGGGTGCTAAAAGGGATATTTGTGCGTCCGTTTGAGGGATTTCTGACGCCGTTGCCGCGAACGTTGTTTCCCTGGAAACCCGACGACCAGTCGCAGCGGGAGTTCACGTTGTACTACCAGAACGTGCGTTTGGGGGTGCCGTCCACCGAGATTTTTATGGGCGCTTCTGCCGGCCTGTTCGGCCAGGAGCTGATTCGCTACGGTATCTTTGGTCCGTTGACCCTGCTGTTCTGGCTCGGTCTCCTGCTCGCCCTCGCCGATCGGCTTTTCGAGACCGGTGCGGCCTCCAATCTCAATCGCATTTTCGCGGCGGTATTGGTCGCTTTTGTCGCGGCGCAGGCGCGCGATTATAACGCGCTATGGTTTCTTCCTTTCCTTCCGGCCGGCATCACGCTCACGCTCGCGATTCGGCGCGCCAACCGGAGCGACGCACCGGGCGGGATCGGGAGCGGTGTTCCGCCGCGCGCTGGCCCACGTTCGGGTTCGAGGACTCCCGGCCATGCCGAGTGACTGGACAGGCCGGGCGGTGTTCCTCGTCCAGCGCATTGGTCCGTATCACCATGCCCGGCTGCAAGCCGCCGCGGCGCTGTTGCCGGGCGCGATCACCGCGGTGGAGTTTCGCCCGGGCGACCGGGTGTACGCCTGGAGTCCGGTCGAGCCCGTGGGGAACTACCCTCGGGTGAGTCTGGCGTCGCGGTCCGGATTGATTCCGTGCCTGGCCGAGCTGCACCCGGATGCCGTGGTTTGCGTGGGTTACGCGGATCCGGAAATTCACGAAGCCGCTGCCTGGGCCATGGCTCGGAACGTGCCCATCGTGACCTGTAGCGACAGCACGAGGATCGACGAGATTCGCACTCCCCTGCGGGAGGCGCTGAAGCGCCGGATCGTCACGGCGTTCGATGCGGCCCTCGTCGCGGGGGAGCGTGCCGACGCCTACCTGGGGAATTTGGGGCTGCCGAGCCGGTGCCGGTTTCGACCTTGGGATGTGGTCGACAACGGGCATTTCCAGCAGGGGGCCGACGCCGCCCGCTCGGCGCCGCGTCCGGCACGGGCGCGGCTCGGATTGCCTGATCGGTATTTTCTGTGTGTCGCCCGTTTCGTGGCCAAGAAGAACCTAACAGGCCTAGTCGACGCTTACGCAAGATACGCAGCTGCGGCCGGCGCCGCCGCTTGGAGTCTGGTGCTATCGGGCGCCGGTCCGCTCGAAGCGGAGCTCCGGGCGCAGGTCAGCGCAGCGGGGCTGAGTGAACGGGTCCATTTTCCGGGCTTCGTTCAATATCCAGATCTGCCGGCACTGTATGGCCTAAGCGAAGCGCTGGTACTGCCGAGCGCGTCCGACCAATGGGGACTCGTGGCCAACGAGGCAATGGCGGCTGGCTTGCCCGTGTTGGTTTCCGTCCGGTGCGGCTGCGCGCCCGATCTGGTTCGGGATGGAGAGAATGGGTTTGTCTTCGATCCGTTCGACCCGACGGGCATGGCAAGCCGATTGGGGCAGATGGCCGGGTTGGCCGTGGATCGTCGGCGCGCGATGGGTCTCCGGTCGCGGGAAATCATCGCCGCCTATTCGCCGGAGGCATTTGCGCGCGGACTGCGCGCGGCGTTGGCTTGCGCGACGTTTGGGCCGCGACGCGGCCCGCGGCGGCTGCGCGGAGCCATGTTGCGGCTCCTGGCGCTGCGGTCGGTGGAGAATCTGTCGGGATAGCCCATGCGAAACCGGACTCTCCCCATCTACTTTTGCTATGCCGATCCGACAGGATTTTCCGGTCAGCGGGCGGCGACCGAATTGGTCATCCGGGGGTTGGCGATCCGCGGCTGGCCGACGAGGCGGTTGCCGCAGCCTGTTCTGCGGCGAGAGGCCGGCCGGGTCTGGGCGACCGTGCGTTATGCCGTGGATTTGGTTTTCGCCTGGATCCGAGCGGCCGCCCTGGTGGTATCGCGTCAGGGATGGCTTTGCGTCAACCTGGGCCAAACGCGGGTTGGCCTGGTGCGGGATGCTGTGCCGGTGCTGCTCGGCCGACTCCGAATGGGACGACCACGGGTGATCCTTTCATTGCATGGCAGCCCATTTATGCGTTGGCCGGACCGGTCGGTGGAGGCCCGAGCATTTCGATTCCTGCTGCGTCAGGCCGGCTGGGTGACGGTTCTGGGCGAGCGGCAGAAGGCGCGCCTCATCGGGCTGGGCGTGCCACGGAACCGGATCGCGATCGTGGTCAACACGTGCGAACTGGATCCGCTTTTGGGCGATGCGGTGGTTGCCAAGCAAGGGACGCCCGAGGAGAGCGGCGGTCCCGTTCGTTGTTTGCACCTTAGCAGCCTTATCGACACCAAGGGATACCCGGAATTCCTCGAGGGCTTGCGGCGCCTCTCCGAGCAAACCGGATCGGCAATCGAAGGAGTGATTTGCGGACGTCTTACGGAAAGCGACTTCTCGGAACGGTTTCGCACGGCGGCCGAGGCGGATACGTGGATCGAGGCACAGGTCGCGGCCATCAACCGGAGCCGCCGCGCGAAGGCGCGCTGGGTTCGCGGCGCGGTGGGCGCGGAAAAAACGGCGTTGTTTCGCGAGGCGCACATTTTTGTCCTGCCCACGCGGTATGCGGTGGAAGCGCAGCCGCTCGTCCTTCTGGAGGCGATGGCTGCGGGCTGCGCCATCGTAACTACCCAGGTCGGCGAAATCCCCACGATCTTGGACGAGGCCTGCGCGCGGTTTGTCGCCGAAGGCTCGTCGGCAGCGGTGGAGGAGGCGATCGTGAGTGCGCTGGTGATGCATGATCAGGTCAGTAGCCATGATGTCGATCCGGTCGAGGAAATGAGGATGCGTACTTGGGCTCGGCGACATTATGCGCCGGCGGAA
>CAZWMF010000251.1:5385-6227 GCA_964634535.1 uncultured Opitutaceae bacterium
GCTTCGTCACAACCTACGCCCGCGACCGCCATCTCGACGCCTGGGAAAACCTGCTCGAGGCCGCCGCGACCCCCGGTAACGGAGCCGCATGAGCGCGCCGTCACCGGGCCGGCGATTGGAGGTATACAACGCCGTGGGCGGTTCGGCGTTCTTTCGACGCTTGCTTCGCGAGTGGCGGGCGGCGGGATTCGAGGTCGCGATCATCGAATCGGTCCGCGATGAGGATTATCGCGCGCCGCGAGGTTTCCTCGGCCGGGCGGCTCTGCGTTCGCGCATCTTCTGCGGCTTTGCCGGGACCTGTTGGCGGCGAGCCCGGCAGAGGGACGTTGAAACGTCGATTCGCGTCGTCACGACCAATCCATTCTTTGCGCCGGCATTGGTCGCCCGCGCGGCGGCTGGGCGCGGGGCGACGATTGCCCTGATGTACGATCTTTATCCCGATGCGCTCGTTCAGGCGGGGCGGGTTCGGGCGGATTCGGCCGCGGCGCGCTTGGGTGCGGCCGTGACGCGTTTCGCTCTTCGCCGGTGCGCGGCGAGCGTTTACTTGGGCGAGCGTTTGCGCGCGCACGCGGAGCGGGCCTATGGCCCATCCCGTCGAACTGCGGTGATCCCGGTGGGCGCAGACGGCGAACCATTCAAGGATTTCCCGCCACGGCCGCTCGCGCCGACGCAACGACCGCGGATTTTGTATTCGGGGTTGATGGGCCAGATGCACGATTGGGAGACCCTCGCCGAGGCCTGGACGGGGCCGGAGGGTGCCGAGTTGGCGTGGGCATTTCATGCCAGCGGGGCCAACTATGCCCGTTTGCGGGCAGCCGCGGGAGCGCCGGCGGACGTCGTCT
>CAZWMF010000252.1:0-6212 GCA_964634535.1 uncultured Opitutaceae bacterium
TATGCGCCGCCGGACGGCGGACCTCCAGCGGCTGGTGGCGGAACGCACGGGCGAACTCGCGAAAGCGAGCGCCGCCAAATCCGAATTCGTGGCGTCGATGTCGCACGAAATCCGCAATCCCCTGAATGGCGTCATCGGCCTCTTGCAAGTCCTCGCCGATTCGCCGCTCAGTCCCAAACAGGCCCGAACCCTCAATCTGCTGCGCAACTGCGCCGATCAACTCAACAGCACGGTCGGGGACATTCTGGATTTCTCCCGCATCGAGGCCGGGCAAATCCCGATCCAATCGGAGGAATTCCAGCTGCGCGACGCCCTGGAGGCCTCCGCCTTGACCGTGGATCCGGAGCAGACCCGCGTGCGCTTCGTCGAGCCGCTGCCGCCGGAGGTGACGCTCGTCGGCGACGTCGCCAAGCTTCGCCAGATCTTCGCCAATTTCCTCAACAACGCGCTCAAATACGGCGTGCCGCCGGAAGCCCGGGTGTCCTGCATTCTGACGGACGCGCCGGCCGCGCGCTCGATCACCATTGCCGTCGCCAATTCCGGCCCGACGATTCCCCGCGAGACCCTCGCCTCCTTCTTCGATCGGTTCTCCCGCGGCGACAACGCCCGGAATCGCAATATTCCCGGCACCGGCCTGGGGCTCGCCATCTGCAAGCGCTACGCCGAGGCGGTGGGCGGCTCGGTTGGCGCGGTCAGCGCCAATGGGGAAACCACATTTTACGCCCGCCTGCCGGTCAGCCTGCCCGGCCGCCCGGCGCCATCGGCCCTCCGGTCTGGCGCGGCCGATCTGCCCGCCCGGGCGCTGGCGATTGAGGACGAGGAGTACAACCGGATCGCCCTGGGCCATATCCTGACCCAGCTCAACTATTCGGTCGACTGCGCCGCCAACGGCGCGGACGCCCTCGCACTGGCCCGGCAGAACCTCTACGACGTGGTGCTGACTGATTTGCATCTGCCTGACACGACCGGGGTGGCGCTGGCACGGGAGATTCTGCGCACCGCCGCCGCGCCCAAACCCGCAATATTCGCCGTCACCGCCTATACGACCAAGGAGCGCCGGGACGAATGCCTCGCCGCCGGCATGGTCGGTTTCATCTCCAAACCGGTGAGCCTCGCGAAACTGACCGCCGCCCTGACCGCGTGGGGTGCGCCCCACCGCTCGACTCTGCCCATCGTGTCGACCCCGCGGCCCGCACCGGCCCCAGACGGGGCGCAGATCGGGTCGGAGTGGCGCCACTTGCGCGAACTCTGCGCGGCCGACCCCCGGGCCGCCGCCGCGCTCGCTCACCGCCTCAACAACCGCTGTCGGCTATGCGCCTGGACGGAAGTCGCCGCGCAATTGGAACTCCTGGAGGGCGTCCTGGAACGGGCCGAACCGAGCGGGGCACTCGTCGCCGTCATCGATCGCCTGCTCCGTCAGGAATGCAGTTCGCCGACCGAGGTAAACCCGGCTTTGAGGGCATAGGCCTGCAGTTGCTGGGCGCTGTGCAGGTCCAGTTTCGACATGATATTATAGCGATGGGTTTCGACCGTCTTCATGCTCAACCCGACGCTGCTCGCGACCTCGCTGTCGCTGTAGCCGGCCCCCAGGAGCTTGAGCAACTGCTGTTCCCGCGGCGACAGCACCTTGAGGAAATTGGCCGGCAGCCGGGCCATTTCGGCCAGCTTGGCGCGGAAGCGCGGGCTGAAATACGACCCCCCTCCGACCACGACGTCGATCGCCGTCAACAAGTGATCGGTCGGATCGTCCTTGTGCACGAAGCCCTGGACAAAGCTCCGGCTCACCCGGTGGATCACAAAATCCTCCGTCGAAGCCGATAAAAGGAGCACGGGCACGCCGATCTTGCCGGTGGTCAGTTCCTCGACGAAGGCCACGCCGTCGCCGTCCGGCAACCGGATGTCGAGCAGCAGCAGGTCGACTGTCCGCAGGAGCGCCGATTGGGCCCGCAATTCCGCCAGCGTGCCGCACTCGATCACGATATCGCCGCCGCGCGACTCGACCAGCATGCGCCGCAGCAGATTTCGGAACATCACCTGGTCTTCGACCAATGCGAACTTCATGGGTACAGCACCATCCATACGCCGTTACGGGTGGCAAAGCAAAACCCGCCACCCGCCGATCCATGCTCGGGACTATCCCAAGTATCACGTTTTCAATATAGTAGCAAAACCGTTTTCGGCACGGAAGCTCGTCTTCGACATCGAGCGCCGCCTGTCGGGCATGTACTCAAATCCGGCCGCTGCACCGCCGGCCGGAGAGCCCCCGTCGGAACCCGAAAATCGTGCGCCCGGCAGCGGGTAGGCCGGCCCCAAGAAAACGTCCGCGCCGAGTCGATTTGAGTTTCTTTTGCTCGATTTTGGCGGTATCCTGACGGCCGCATTCGGCCCGTATACCGTCGGTGGCACGGTCCGAATTATTTAGCCGTCAGCGAAGTACCCCGCCATGAAAAATCCCAGACTGGAAT
This sequence comes from uncultured Opitutaceae bacterium, assembly GCA_964634535.1. GTDB lineage: Bacteria > Verrucomicrobiota > Verrucomicrobiia > Opitutales > Opitutaceae > Palsa-1447. Next base: position 2,466 of record CAZWMF010000252.1, read on the forward strand.
ACGGTGCGCCGGCCGCCGATTCGGACGGTGAGCTTGTCTTATTGGAAATGCGCGTGGCCCAGCGGGCCGATGAACTTTGGCAAAACGAAGGCTGTGCGCGAGGCCGCGACCTCGAGTACTGGCTGCAGGCCGAGCGCGAAATTTGCGCGTCGCAATTCGGCCCACCCCGCGAGGCCGCCCCCGCCGGATAGTTCCGCGATCCGCTAGGCTCGGCCTAGTCCGAGCCGACCATCAGGATGGAAAAGGAGTCCGGCACCATGGCCATTCCCCGCCGCCAGGCCGGCGCACCCGTCGGCGACCCCGCGGCGGGAGCCGGCGCGTCGGGCGGGCTCTTGCGCACGTAGTCGGCGGTCACGAGGAATATCCGGTTGGTCTTCGCGTCCAAGGTCGAAGTCCGGGCGCCGCTCCGGGTGCCGACCGTCTGCTCGACCACGAAGCCGGCCGGGCCATTTTCCTTGATCACGGTCAGCGTGCCGTCCCCTTGGGAACTGAAACACTCGCCGGTCGCCGGATTGAATTCGGCCGCGTCGACCCCGCGACCGATCGGCAAGGTCGCCAGGATCGACCCCGTATCCGCGTTTAGCATGACCGCGGTGGCCGGATCGTGGCAGCAGACGAACAAGATGTGATGGGCCGCATCCAGAGCGAGTGCGCCGGGGCCGCCGCCATGACCGGCCAGTCCATACCGGGCGGTGACGCGCAGGGAGTGCGCGTCGACCACGGCGACCTGGTCGCGATCCTCGACATCGATGAACACCCGCCCATGCCCATCGCTCGCCGCCTGTTCCGGCGCGCCGCCGAGATCGATCGTCCCCACCACCGTCGCGTCCTTGGCGTCCAATACCGTCACGTTGGGGGCGCGGTGGCTCAGCACGTAAATGCGCTCGGTGGCCGGCTCGAAAAGGATGCCGTCGGGCCGGCCGGCGACCGCCACGGTCTTGAGCGGCGCCAGCGTGTCGGCGTCCCACATGGCCACCGGTTGACAGCTGGCAAACGCGTGACCGGAGAGCGGATCGATTGCGACGCCGTGCACCGATGGCGTTTGGGCAATGACCCCCACCGGGGCGAGCGAATCCAGGTCGAACACCGTGACCCGGTCGCCGCGCGGCACGTACAGGCGGCGGTGCTGGGCATCGGCGAGCACGTAGTCGAATCCGCCGGGGCCGCCGACCTTGGCCGAGCGCTCGAGGCGATAGGGACCGGGGGACGGCGCGGGCTGGGCCCACCCGGCGATCCGAAATGCGCCCAGCGTCAGGAAGCCAATAGACAGGATGCGATGGGCGGAGTTCTTCATAGGGGATGCGTCGGACAGGCGCCGAGTCCACCAGGCCGCGAAACCGCATCGGCGTCAACTTTCGGTTGGCTGGACCGCCGTGGCCTCCGCGCCGATCCGGCCACCGAACCCGAGATGGGGTCAATAATTGCGCACTAAAATCCAAGGGATGCCCGGCAGTGCAACCGGGTCGATGCCATACTGAGCCATGGCCAATTTAACCGAACGACTTCCCGAAAACGCCCCCGGTAAATTCTACGTCGATGCAAATTGCATCGACTGCGATCAATGTCGGGAAACCGCTCCGTCCCTGTTCACGCGCAACGCCGACAGCGGCCATTCCTACGTGCAACGGCAGCCGGGCAACCCGGGCGATCTTCAACTGATCGAAGAGGTTATGAACCTCTGCCCCATTCAGGCCATCGGCAACGACGGCGCCTGATATCCGGCGGATGCGCCGGGAGCAGCCCGGCCAATGCCGCGCGGCAGCGTGCGCCGATGGGGCGATTGCGACCTCCCGAGAACTCGGGTCTCCGACTAGGTATTAACCCGGTCAGGCAAGATTTGACTCGCTTCGAAGGCATTCCATCCTTCAACGACTTATCCCCCATCCACTATGAAGAAGTTTCTTTCCGCCGCCCTGTTTATTGCGCTCGTTGCCGGCGCCCACGCCGCTCCCCCGTCGAATGACTCGCTCGAGCGCCTGATCGCGCTCACCCAGCAGGAGAGAATGGTCAACAGCATCGTCGCGCAGATCGACAACATGCTGCACAATCTGGGCGCCCAGCTGAGCCAGGCCGACCACCTGAGCCCGCAGGACCAACAAGCGCTGGTTAAGAAAATGCAGGAGTCGAGCGCCGCGATCCGGGCGCAGCTGACCTGGGCCTGGATCAAACCCATCTACATCAAGGTCTACACCGAAACGTTCACCCAAGAGGAAGTCGACGGCATGATCGCCTTTTATGGAAGCCCGGCCGGACAGGCGACCATCAACAAAATGCCGTCCGTGATGCAAAAGGCCATGTCGATCATGCAGCCGCAGATGATTGCGATGGCGCAGAAGGCCCAGGGCGAAATGCAGCAGTACGCGGCTGACCTGGCCGCCCACCACCCTGCGCCCAAACAGGGCTAGGGCCGGGGGGCCCGGGGCCGGGATCGCCGGCATGCGCGCAACTCCGCCAGGGCGCGAAGCGCTGGTTGTCGTGGACGTCCAGTGCGGGCTGTTCGACGGCCCGGACGGCGCCGTCGACGCCGCGGGCACGCTGGGCCGGATCAATACGCTTATCGGCAAGGCGCGCGCCGCCGGCCGGCCGGTGATCTTTATTCAGCATGACGAGCCTCCGGATCTCGTTCCCGACACGCCCGCCTGGGCTCTGCATCCCTCGCTCGATCGCCGGCCGACCGATCCGGTCATCCGCAAAACGACCTGCGACGCGTTTTGCCGCACCAGCCTAGATGAGGAACTGCGAGGCCGCGCCGTGACCACCCTGTTCGTCGCCGGCTATGCCACCGAGTTTTGCATCGATTCAACGGTGCGGGCCGCGGCGAGCCGGGGCTATCATGTGGTCGTGGTGGGCGATGCCCACACCACCCAGGACCGCCCACCCCTCCCCGCCGCCCAGATCATCGCCCTATTCCATTGGGTCTGGCCCAATCTGGCGGCGGACCCGCCGGTTGCCGTGCGGGACGCCCGGTCGGTGCATTTCGAGGGCTGACAGCCCGGCCCTCACCCCATGGAGCTTGTGGCGCACGGATTCGCGGTGTTGGGGCAATTCGCGGTGCTGATTTTCAGCGCCGCCGGCTGGGGCTATTGGGTGGCGCGCCTGGGCGGATGCCGCGGTCCGGCTCGCGTCGAAGATGTCGTACTCTGCGGCTTGGCCGGCCTTTGCGCCGGTTGGGTCGGCCTGCAGGACCTCGTCTATGCGGACGTGCGGCTGGCCTACTCCGCGTGGATTGCCGCCGCGATTGCCTTGGCCGGCGTGGCGGGCCTGGTCCGCGCCGTATGGCGACGGCCGCGCCCGGCTCAACCGGGCCCGGCGTCGGGCGCCCTCAGCCTGCTCGCCCTCGTCTTCGCTTTTCAGGCCTGGGGCCTCGTCTACCAAGGCATCGACCACTATTATGGCTACGGTCGCCAGGATCAGGTCAACTACGTGCAGACCGCTGAATTCCTGATCGAGAAGCCGTTCTCGACCCCTCTCGACGCCGTGGGGCTCCACCCCTGGCTCGTCAAGGCGATCGACGCCAAGGACCAGCGCATCGGCGAAGCCGTGGCCAACGGCTACGCGGCCGTGCTCAGCCGAACCGATGCCCAAGCCGCCTACGGTGCGGTGAGCGTTTTCTTCGTGGCGCTCGCGGCCGTGGCCGTGTTGGCACTCCTGCGCGGCCTGGGCGCGGGACGACGCCTGGCCTGGTGGGGCGGACTCTGGGCCGGCGTCCTGCCCGCGCTCACCCAGGTTCATTTGGACGGCTTCTTC
>CAZWMF010000253.1:0-6201 GCA_964634535.1 uncultured Opitutaceae bacterium
CCTGCCCGCCTGGCTCCTCGGCGCGTTTGCGCTGATCCTGGCCGCCGCCCCGGCCCTGCGGGCCCAGGCGAAAATCGGCGTGCTGCTCAAGGGCAGCTCCGACTTCTGGAAGGCGGCCGCGCAGGGCGCGGTCGAGGCCGGCCGCAAGGCCGGCGTCGAGGTGATCGTGCGCATGCCGGTGTCCGAATCCGACATCGATGTGCAGATCGGCATGGTCGACAGCCTGGGCCGCCAGGGCATCCAGGCCCTGATCATCGCGCCGTGCAGCACCACCCGGCTGGCCAGCCCGGTCGCGCTGCTCGCCGCCCGCGGGATCAGGATCGTGGTGATCGACACTCCGCTCGACGGCGAGATGCCCGTTTTCATCGGCACGAACCACACCGACGCCGGAGCGGCCGCCGGCCGGCTCCTCGCCGCGGCCGTGCGCGACCACGACGAGGTCAGCTTTCTCAAGCATTCGCGCACCAGCGGGGCGACCACCCTGCGCGAAGTCAGCGCCTACGGCGAACTGCGCCGGGCCCATCCCGACCTGGTGATCAACCGCGACATTTATAGCGGCACCGAGGCCGGCCGGGAGCTGGAGCAGGCCCATCTCCTGCTCACCCTGCACCCCCACACCCAGGGAATATTGGCCTCGGGCACCCCCGGTTCGCTGGCGATGCTCCAGGCGCTCTCCGAATCCCACCGCGCCGGCTCGATCAAGTTTGTCGGCTTCGGCTTCAATCTGAATCCGACGGTCGCCCACGCCCTGGCCACCGGCACCATGCTCGGCTGGATCGCGCAGCTGCCGGACGAAATCGGCCGCCGCGGCGTCAATGCGGCCGTGGCGCTGCTCAAGAACGAACCGGTCCCCGAGGTGTCCTTTTGCGACTTCCTGGTCATCACCCGGTCCAACCTGCGCGACCGCCGGGTGCAGGCGCTCATGCCCTAGCGATTTACTCGGGCGAGGCGGCGGGCAGACGCTCGACCCAATAGCGCTTCCGCTCGAATGGATAGGTCGGCAGGGCCACCGGCCGGCCCACGGCCGCACCCGGGTCGGCGGCGAGATCGCGGCCTTCCAGCCAACGGCGGATCGCCAGCGGCACGGCGACGTTTTGGCCCGTGCCGCGCCGCAGGGCGGCCGCCGCCTCGGCGCTCGTCCGGGCCGCCGTGGCGAAACGGTGCGCAAAAGCGCGCCGACCGGCGCGCAGCGTGTGCGCCACGTCGAGCAGGTTCAGCTCCGGATGGGCCGCCAGGTGATCGGCCAGCCGCCGGCGCGCGGCGTCGAGCGCCGGACCCGAGCGCGCCGATACGAGCAGCCAAACCGGTTCGGTCGGCGGGGGCGTGACCGGGCGCGGCGGGGCCTCCTCCAGGACGACGTGCGCGTTGGTCCCGCCGATGCCGAAGGAACTCACGCCCGCCCGGCGCGGACCCGGAAGGGCCGGCCAGTCGATCAATTCCCGATTCACGAAGAACGGGCTCTCCGGCAGGGCCGCCTTGGGGTTGGGCGACTCGAAATGGACGGTCGGCGGAATCCGGCCGGAGCGCACGGCGAGCGCGGCCTTGATGAGCCCGGCCACGCCCGCGGCCGCATCCAGGTGGCCCACGTTGGACTTGACCGAGCCCAGCGCGCAAAAGCCGCGCCGCGCCGTGCGCGCGCGGAACGCGCGGGTCAGGGCCGTCACCTCGATCGGGTCGCCCAGGGGCGTCGCGGTGCCGTGCCCTTCGACGAACCCGATGCTGTCGGGCTCGACGCCGGCCGCGGCCTGGGCGAGCGCGATCACTTCGGCCTGGCCCTCCAGGGCCGGGGCGGTGAAGCCCACCTTGCCGGCGCCGTCGTTGTTGATCGCCCCGCCCCGGATGATCGCGATCACGTCGTCGCCGGCCGCCGCCGCGTCCTCCCAGCGCTTGAGCACGACCACCCCGCAGCCGCTGCTCGGCACGGTGCCCTGGGCGCGGGCGTCGAACGGCCGGCAGGTGCCGTCGGGCGAGGCGATCGCCCCCTCGTGAAAGGCGTAGCCGGAACGGTGCGGCACCTTGACCGAGACTCCGCCCGCCAGCGCCAGATCGCACTGAAAATTGAGCAGGCTCTGGCAGGCCAACTGGACCGCGACCAGCGACGTGGAACAGGCGGTCTGCACAGTCAGCGCCGGGCCGCGCAGGTCCAGCTTGTAGGCCAGTTGCTGGGTAAGCGCGTCCTTCTCGTTGGCGATGCACACCGGATACAGACCCACGCTCTCGATGAGCTTCGGATTGGTGACCAGGTGGTACAGGACGTAGGTGTTTAACGCGGCCCCGGCGAAGACCCCGATCGGCGCCCCGAACCGGGCCGGATCGACCCCGGCGTTCTCCAGCGCCTCCCAGGCGCACTCGAAAAACACCCGGTGCTGCGGATCGAGAATCTCCGCGATGCGCGGGGTAAAGCCGAAGAATTCCGCGTCGAAGCGGTCGTAGTCCTCGATCGTGCCGCCGGCGCGCACGAGGGTCGGGTCCGCGATCTGTTCGGCGCTCAGGCCTTCGCGCGCCAAATCCTCCTCGGAAAACCGCGTGATGCAGTCGCGCCCCGCGCACAGGTTGCGCCAATAGGCCTCGACGTCGACCGCCCCGGGGAAGCGTCCGGCCAGGCCGACGATCGCCACGGCGTCGCGCCGCGTCGGGTCTTCCGCGCTCATGGCCGGCCTTTCTCGGCGGACCGATCCCGCCGCCGGCGCTCCTGGGCCTCCCGCTGGGCCGCCCCGCGACGGGCGGCCGCCGCCAAGGTCGCGCCGGCGCCGGGCGCCTGGTCCGCGCCGCCCTCCAGTTGGGCCGCCAAGGCCCGCACGGTCGGAAAGGCGAACAAATCGAGAATCGGCACCGGCCGGCCGAGCCGTTCCTGCAGGCGCGACTGGACGGCGAGCAGCCGCAGCGAATGTCCGCCCACGTCGAAGAAACTGCGGTTCACGCCCACCTCGCCCAACCCCAGCACATCGCGCCAGACCTCGGCGATGAGGTTTTCGAGCGGCGTCGCCGGCGGCTCGCCCCGACCGGACCCGGCCAAATCCGGATCGGGCAGCGCCCGGCGGTCCACCTTGCCGTTGGGCGTGAGCGGCAGGCGCGCGATCCAAACCCAGTGGGCCGGGATCATCCCGGCCGGCAGGCGCCGCCGCAGGGCGGCCCGGGCGCCGGCCTCGTCCGCCGGCGCGGCGTCGGCCGGAACGAGCCAGGCCACGAGCGCCGCATCGTCGCCGAACTGGCGCACCTCCGCCACCGCTTCCCGGACCCCGGGTAGGGCGAGCAACGCGGCTTCGACTTCGCCCAATTCGATGCGCAGGCCGCGAATCTTCACCTGGCGGTCGGCCCGTCCCCGGAATTCCAAGGTGCCGTCGGGGCGCCACCGCGCGAGATCGCCGGTGCGGTACCGGCGCGCCCCAGGCTCGCCCGCGTCCGGGTCGGGCACGAACGCCTCCGCCGTGAGGGCGGGCCGGCCGAGATAGCCGCGCGCCAGACTCGGTCCCGCCAGGACTATCTCGCCCACCGCGCCGAGCGGCACCGGCCGCAGATCGCGATCGAGCAGCGCCAGGCGCGCCCCGGCGATGGGCCGGCCGATATCCGGATTGGCCGACTGTCCATCGGGCCCGACCCGGCCCGACGTGGCCACCACGGTGTGCTCGGTCGGTCCGTAGTTGTTGCTCACGGCGAACGGCAGGACCGACGGCGGACCGCGCCTCAGCCGGTCTCCGCCCACGAGCAGCCAGCGCAGTCGGATCGATTCCGGCCACGGCAACGCAAGTAGGGCTTCGGCGATCGGCGTCGGCGCAAACGCCACCGTGATGCCCGCGGCGCCGAGCCAATCGCGCAACCCCGCCGGATTGGCCACGGTCTCGGCCGGGGCCACCTGCAGGCAGGCGCCCGCGGTCAGGGCAGGCCACACCTCCCAGACCGAGGCATCGAAGGCCGGGCTGGCCACCAGACTGCAGACATCGGCGGCGTGCAAGGCGAACGCCTCCCGATGCCAGGCGGCCAATTGGGCGAGCGCGGCGTGGCTCACGGCCACGCCCTTCGGCGTTCCCGTGGATCCCGACGTATAAATGACATAGGCCAGCTGTCCGGCGGCGATCGGCGGCGACGCGACCGCGGAAGCCGCCGCAGGGCAATCCCGGAGATTCGAACCGTCGGCCGGCGGGCCGCCGACCGAAACGGTCTCCCGGTCGGCTTCATCCATCGCGATCACGGGAGCCGATCCGCCGGCAAAAACATCCCGGCCCGACCCGTCGGTCACGATCACGCGGGCGCCGGAGTCGGCGACCAAACTCCGCAACCGCTCGGGCGGATGGGTTGGATCCAGCGGCAGGAAGGCCCCGCCAGCCAGCCAAACCGCCAATTGGCTCGCGACCAGGCCGACCGAGCGCGGCAGGCACACCGCTGCGATCCGCTCCGGTCCAATCCCCGCGGCGCGCAGCCGTATGGCCAGCGTTTGGGCCCCCGCCCACAATTGCGCGTAGGTCGCCGCGCGGCCCTCCTCCCGAATCGCGGGCTGGTCGGGCCCGCGCCGCACCGCCTCGGCGACGCGGGCGAGCACCGACTCTCCCGGGCGCTCCGCCGTCGCCGGACCGCAACCCAGCCCGGCGATCGCCGCCCGCTCAACCTCAGATGGGGCCAGCAGTTCGGAAAGCCGGGCGCCCGGCGTGGCGGCGGCGCCGACCAGCAGGCGGCGCACGAGTTCGGCGCACCGGCCGGCCGTCTCCGGCAGGAACAGGTCCGCGGCGTAATCGAGCGAACCGCGCAGGCCGGACGGACCGTCGGCCAAACCCAGGGTCAGGTCGAACTTTGCGGCGGTTTCATCCGGATCGATGGGTTCGAGGTCGAGTCCGGGCAGGGCGAGCGGCCCGCCCGCGTCCTGGTCCAGCGTGCACACGGCCTGGATGAGCGGCGGGTGGCTGAGGCGGCGCTCCGGATTGAGTTCCTCCACCAGCCGGTCGAACGGCACATCCTGGCGGGCGAGCGCGTCCTGGACAGCCCGCCGCGTCCGGCCGACCAATTCGGCGAACGGGGGATCGCCCGCCAATTCCGCGCGCAGGACGAGGGTGTTAACAAAAAATCCGATCAGCGGCTCGAACTCGGCCCGCGTGCGGCCGGCGACCGGCGCACCGACGGCAAAGTCGCGCTGCCCGCTCCAGGCGGCGAGCGCCGCCTGAAACGCCGCCAGGACCACGGCGAAGAGGGTGGCGCCCTCGCGGCGCGCCAGGCCGAGGAGCGCGTCCCGCTCCGCCGAACCGATCGCGATTCCCACCCGGCCACCGCGAAACGTCTGAACCGCCGGCCGGGCGAAATCCGTCGGCAGATCCAAGCCGGGCAGGTCGCGCAGCCGCTCACGCCACCACGCGACCGAGCGCTCGGCCGCGGCCACCGCTTCGGGCGACCGCTGCCAGGCGGCGTAATCGGCGTAACGGACGGGCAACGCCGGCAGCCGCGGTTCGCGCCCAGCACCCAGGGCCGCGTAGGCCACGCCGATTTCGCGGATCAGGACGCCCGTCGACCATCCGTCGGAGACGACGTGGTGGAGCGTGCACACCACCGCATGGGTGTCCGCGCCCAGCCGGACGACGCGCACGCGCGCCGGCGGACCCGTTTCCAGGTCGAACGGCCGGGCCGCCTCCTCGGCCGCGACCGCGCGGGCCCAGGCCGCGGGATCGGCATCCGGGGGAACCTCGCCGTACGCGATCTCCAAGAGATGGTCATCCATCGGAAGCGCCCGCTGGTAAGGTTCGCCGTCCTCCCCCGCCCGAAAAACGCTCCGAAGCGTGTCGTGCCGGCCGGCGACCCAGGCCAGGCTCCGGGCGAAGCGCGCGGATTCGAAGGGACCGCGCAAAATGAATGCGGCCGAAATATTGTAGGCGGCGCCCCCGGGTCTAAGCCGCTCGAGAAACCACAACCGGCGCTGCGCGAACGCGAGCGGGGCGTCCGCGCCCTCCGGAAGGCGGCGGATGGTGCGCCCCGGGGCGGCGGCCGCCCCCTCCTCGGCGAGCAGGCGGGCCAGCAGAACGTCGTCGGTGTCGGCCGGGTCGCTCATGGGCCGACCAGCGCGCGGCGACTTTCCTTTTCGGCCGCGGACATCGCGCGCAGGCGCAGGCGGACCCGCGCGAACTTCTCGGCATGGCCCGGCGCCGGCTCGCTCGCCACCGCGGCCCGGGCGCAGCCGGCGGGCGTCGCATCCTCAAACAGGCTGACCAGCGGCAGCTCGAT
>CAZWMF010000254.1:0-6164 GCA_964634535.1 uncultured Opitutaceae bacterium
CACGCGGCTGAGCGGCCATTGCGCCGCCCACCAAGTCACCGCCACGGCGATTCCCGAGCCGTCCACGACCGCGGCCATCCTCGGTTGTCTCGGCGTGATTTTCGCCGTCGGCGCCCGCCGCTTCGGCGGGTTGCGCACGGCGTAAGCGCCCGAGCTGCGCACCGCAAACATTCCCGTCAACCCACAATCCATCGCGTCATGAATTCCCTCTCCCCCCGTCTGCCCGCCAAGGGCTTCTTTCAGAAACTGGCCACCGTCTCCGCCTGCGCCGGCAGTCTCCTGCTGTCCGCCGCGCATGCCCAGTCGGTCCAGCGCATCGGCACCGTCTGGTACATCCTGATGGAGAACCGTAATTTCACCGAGAACGAAAGCTCCGGCGGCGGCCAGATTTATGGCAACCCCGCGGCTCCGTATATCAATAGCCTAATCACCCCGGGAAACCCCAACGCGGCCCAGGTTTCCTATTGCGCGGCCTACCACAACGTCCTCTCCGTCTATGATGGGTCCGGCCCCAGCATCCATCCATCCGAGCCGAACTACGTTTGGATGGAGAACGGTTCGAACCTGAGCAAGTTGGACGACAACGACCCGTACGGCTCCGGCCAAAGCGTCACGCAGATCCACAACTTCCTGGCGGCCAATCCGGCCTATTCCGCCCAAAATATTAGCGGCTTGCTGCAGGCGGCCGGCCTCACCTGGCGGTCCTACACCGAAGGGGCCAATCAGCTGAACACCGTGGGCACCAACGGCAATCTGGGTGGCATCCTGACCGCCACCCCGGCTGCGGAATCGGCCTGGACGGTTCCCTTGGCCAGCTTCAGCGGAACGAACGCCGCGTATGTGAATCCGTACAACGGCAGCAACCAATGGAATCTCGCCTGCAAGCACACCGGGTCCCTGTTCTTCGCGGACACGAACGGGACGACGAGCCTGACCGTCGCCAACACGGGCACCTATCCCACCAATCCGGAGGCGCCCTTCTATTCCCCGTTGCCGGACCTGGCGAACGATCTGGCGAATGGCACCTGCGCCCAGTATAACGTGATCACGCCCGACCAGTACAACGACATGCATACCGCGCTCTCGGCCGGCATCACCTATCATGGCACGCACTATACGGGCGACAACGCCCAGGTCGCCCAGGGGGACAATTTCCTGTCGATCGTGGTCCCGCAAATCATGGCCTCCCAGCAGTACCAGAACAACGGCGCGATCGTCATCTGGACGGACGAGACCGAAGGCAGCAACCAGAATGACTTCCGGCACACCCTGACGGAAATCGTCATCTCGCCGCTCGCCAAGGGCAACGCCTATGCGAGCCCCCTGAACTACACGCACTCCTCCGACCTGAACACCATGCAGAAGATCTTCCAGGTCGTGGCGAACACGGACACCGGCTTCCTGAACGATGCGGCCAATCCGTCCAACGCCACGCCGGCGCAATTGGTGGGCACCGTTTCGGCCCTGACGGCGGTCGCCCCGCTCTCCGGCCAGTCGGCCACGCCGCCGTCCGGTTACGGTTCCGGCCAAGCCTACGACCTCTCGGACCTCTTCCAGCCCGGAGTCATTCCGGCTTCGATTCCGACCGTCACCCTGACGCCGAGCGGCTTCGTCTTCAATCGGCGCAGCAACCGGTATGCCCAGACCGTGACGATCACCAATCAGTTGAGCGCGGCGATCGCCAACCCCGTGTACGTCGAGGTGGGCAGCCTGCCCTCCGGTGCGACGCTGACCAACTCCGCGGGCACCGCCGCGGACGGCAACCCCTATGTGCTGGGCGCGGCGGCGGGCCTGGCCGCCGGCGCCTCGGCCACGGTCACGCTGCAATTCTCGGCGACGGGCAGCATCACCGATAACCTCAGCGCCACCACCAACGGGACGCCGTAACCAGCCCGTTTAGACTCCACCCGGGTGGGGCCACCCTAACGGGTGGCCCCGCCCTGTTTCCAGTGTCCATGAACTTCGTTCGCTTCACCCTCCCTTGCGCCCTCGCCGCGGCCCTCCCGGCTCTGCTCATCGCGCGCGACCGCGATACCGGTTACCTGCAAACCAATCTGGTCGCCAACACGGCCGAATATCATCCCCAAATCATCGACCAGCGGATGATCGACGCCTGGGGGATCGCCCTGCGCCCGCCAGGGGCGGGCGGCCATATCTGGATTTCCAATGCCGCGACGGGCACATCCTCCGAATACATCGGCGACGTGCCGGGAAACCCGCTTCACCAGGATGGCCTGAAGCTGGTCGAACTCGACCAACCGCGGTTCACCGACCACGGCTACGCCTTCGTGACCGGCCAGGCGTACAATTCGGCGAGCGATTTGCCGGGGCAGCCGACGGAATTCCCCGTTTCCGGTCCGGCCGTCAACCGCAAGGTGACGCCGCCCATGTCCATCGCGTCCGGCTATTCCGGTTCCGCCAAGTTCGTGTTCGCGACCGAGGACGGCTGCCTCAACGCGTGGAGCGCCAGCACCGCGGTCGCGATGAACGCCGCCCCGGTGATCATCGACTATTCGAAGACGGCGCCCCGCCTGCCCAACCGGGTCAATTGCGTCTTCACCGGCGTGGCCCTGACGAACAATGCGTACACCTCGGACGCGTACGTTAAAGCGGGCGGCAATCACCTCTTCGCCGCCGACATCCGCAATAACGTGATCCGCGTCTTCGACCACCAATGGCGGGATGTGACCGAAGCCCATCCATTCCAGACGCCGGCCAGCGTGGGCCATTTGCATCCCTTCAATGTTTTGGACTTGGCGGGCCATCTCTTCGTGGCGTACGCCGATTTCGATCCGGCCAGCGACGAGGGTCAGGAGCAAATCCTGGGTGCCGGACGCGGCCATGTCGTCGAATACCGTGAGGACGGAACACTCGTCCGGGATTATCGATCCCACGGCGAACTCAACGCCCCCTGGGGCATGGCGATCGCCCCGGCGGGCTTTGGGGAGTTTGCCCATGACCTCCTCGTGGCCAATTTTGGCGATGGCACCATCGCGGCTTTCGATCGCTCGTCCGGGGAATTCGCCGGCTACCTGCGCACGCCCGACACGAAAATCATCAGCATCGACGGCATATGGGGCATCACCTTCGGCAACGGCCACAGTCTGGGCGACGCCGCCGCCCTCTACTTCTCGGCCGGGCCCAATGCCGAGCAGGACGGTCTTTTCGGCCGCCTGAACGCCGCCGGGATCCCAGCCCCAAGACCCTGACGCCGTTCCCGGAAGCGATGCGCCCGACGGGCCCGGGGGGGGACCGATCGGCGGGGTTCGTCTCGTCGTCGGCCGGAAACGCCATCCGGCGACCCAGCCAAGAGACGCGCACGATTCGACAAGTTGCGGGAGGCCGGTTGGTGAGGAACGGGCTAGCTTATAGCCCGTATTAAGCCGTCAGCGCCGGTTTTTCCGGCGACCGGGAGTCGATTCCGGACCGCGTGCCCACCCCACCCCCAGACACCCCGCCACCTTCCGAAGGACTGCCGGAACGCATGGCGCAGATGGAGGCGCGCATGGCCAAGATCGAAGCCTACCTCCGCTTGGACGAGCCGGCGGCCGCGCCCACCCCGGTCGCGCCGGGCAACGCCGAGGACGAACTTGAATCCAAGCTCGGCCAGGAGTGGTTTGCCAAGGCCGGGATCACGGCGCTCGGAATCGGCGTGGCGTTCACCCTTTCCCTCCCCTACCGCGATTTGCCCGCCGCGGCCCCGTCCCTTATCGGTTTCCTGCTCGCCGCCGGATTCTCCATCCTCGGCCGCTGGTGGCGCCATCCGTCCAAATCGGTGGCGGGCTATGTCCAAGGATCGGCCTTGGCGTTGTTCTACTTTTCGACCCTCCGACTCAGTTTTTTCGGAGACCGCCACGCGGTCAGCGCCGACTCGGTCTGGGGGGCGTTCTTCCTCGCTTCGGCTACCGCCGTCAGCCTCGGGGTCGCCCTGCGCCGAAAATCCTCCTGGATATTCGCGCTGGCGCTGATCACCGGTTACGCCACCGCACTGGCCGTCGGTTCGGTCGGCTTCACCCTGACCGCCTTCGTCGCGCTGCCCGCGGTTTCCGCCGCGGTCAGTATCCGGTTCCGCCGGCCGACCTTGGTGCTCGCGGCGATGCCCATCGGTTATGCCGCCTTCATCCTCTGGGCCGTGAACGACCCGATCCTTGGGCGGCCAATCCAGCTGGCCAGCGGACCGAACTGGGCGCCGGGCGTACTCCTGGCTGGCATCGCGGCAAACGCCATCGGCCTCTTTCCCCGCGCGGATACCGACCGGGAGACCGGCATCGTAAATGCGGGCACGCTGTGCAATGCCGCGGGCGGTTATGGGATCTTCCTGCTGCTCACCCTGGCGTCGTTCGAGCCCCGGTTTGTGATCCACCAGGTGTGCGCCGCGGCCGTCCTCCTGGGATTGGCCGTCGGCTATTCCCGCAAGCCCAACGCCGTCGGTTCCTTCCTCTACGCCCTCACCGGGTACCTGGCCTTGAGCTTTGCGATCGTCAAGGCCGCGCCCGTGCCCGAGGTATTCGTCTGGCTGTCGCTCCAGAGTCTCCTGGTGGTCGCGACGGCCATCGGATTCCGGTCCCGGTTCATCATCGTCGCCAACTTCTTCATCTATCTCGCCATTCTGGTCGGCTATATTTCGGTCGCCCGGCAGGAACACGGCATCAGCATCGGTTTCGGCCTGGTCGCGCTCGGCACGGCCCGCCTGCTCGGCTGGCAGAAGGACCGGCTGGAATTGAAAACCGAGCGCATGCGCAACGCCTACCTGGTTACGGCGTTCGGCGTATTCCCCTACGCCCTCTATCACTTGGTGCCCCGCGCGTATGTGGGGGTCGCTTGGGTGGGCGCGGCCCTCCTGTACTACCTGCTCGGCGTCGCCCTGCGAAACCGCAAATACCGGTGGATGGGCCATGCCACGCTGCTCTTGACCGCCGGATACCTCGGGTTGGTCGGCGCTGCCCGGCTCGATCCCCTCTACCGCAATGCAAGCTTCCTGATCCTGGGCGCCGTGCTTTTGACCGTCTCATTGCTCTTCACCCGGCGGCGCAAGCGAGACAAATGACCGGCCGGCGCTGCTTCCCCAGCGATATCTTCACCGTCGGTATGACGAACGGTGGTTAGCGCAGCGCAATGCTTACCGCGTCGATGACGGCATGCGGGCGGACCACCCGTGCATTCATCGTGTGGATCAGCTGGCGCGGCTCAAATTTCCCTACGCGATCAATCCGACGGCGTTCAACTCACCGGCATGGGGTGGACCGTTGCACGACCAAAAGATCGCCTAGCTCCAATCGCCAGTGGGCTCACCCGCGGGCTTGCAATGCGGAAAGGCTCGATCAGATTCCCGGCACAAGGTGGGAGCGCAAATGTCACGTACGAAAGTGCATACCAAAGCAATTGCGTTCGCGGCGAGCAAACTTGGGGTAAACGGAATCGTCGGAATATGCCCCGTCCTTCACCCCTCTTGGCGCAGGAGCCCAGCCACTTCGGCCCGGCAGGTTCGGCGACGTCGACTTGCGTCATGATCTGGGACGACCTGCAGCGCATTCGTTCGGAAGCGCCCCTCGTTCATAACATCACGAACTACGTCGTGATGAACAGCACCGCCAACGCACTCCTGGCCATCGGCGCCTCACCGGTGATGGCCCATGCCTGCCTGGAAGTGGAGGAAATGGTCGGCCTGGCCAAGGCCCTGGTCGTCAATATGGGCACCTTGAGCCCGCCCTGGGTTGACGCCATGGTCAAGGCGGGCCGGGCGGCATTGCGCCGCGGCATCCCCGTGGTGTTCGACCCGGTCGGGTGCGGGGCGACCCGATATCGAACCGAGACTGCGCAGAAGCTGATGGAGGAGATCCGTCCGACCATCGTTCGGGCCAATGCCTCGGAAATCCGCGCTCTCGTTCGCTCCCGGGCGGGCACCAAAGGGGTGGATAGCGTGCTTGGTCCGGAGGCAGTGCGCGAAGACGCCGCCGCCCTGTCCGCGATGGCCGGGTGCGTCGTTTCGGTCAGCGGAGCGGTGGATTTGATCGCGGCCGGCGAGTCCGTCGCCCGCATCGCCAATGGCCACCCGATCATGACGCGGGTGACGGGCATGGGCTGCGCCGCCACCGCGATTACCGGCGCGTTTGCCGCCGTCAATTCCAACCCGTTCCAAGCGGCGACCCATGCCATGGGGCTCG